>NZ_JBFARO010000015.1:0-116272 GCF_040677125.1 Actinomadura sp. NPDC049382 | reverse complement strand
GGCGGAGCGACGACCACGCGGCGGGGACGGTCGTGGCGCTGGCGTTCCCCGAGCGGGTGGCGCGGCGGCGGGGGAGCGGCTATCTGATGGCGTCCGGGACGGGCGCCGCGCTCGCGGAGGGATCGGCCCTCGCCGGGGCGCGGCCGGAGTGGCTGGCGGTCGCGGCGGCCGACCGCCCGGCCGGGTCGGCGTCGGCGCGGGTGCGGCAGGCCGTGGTGATCGGCGAGGACGTGGCGCGGTCGGCGGCGGCGCCGCTGCTGGACGCGGCCGAGGAGGTCGCCTGGCGGGACGGGGACGTGGCGGCGCGGCGCGTCGAGCGGCTCGGCGCGATCGAGCTGTCCGCCCGGCCGCTGCGCGACCCCGACCCCGGCCTGCTCCGGGCGGCGCTGCTGGACGGCCTGCGCGCCGAAGGGCTCGGGCTGCTGACCTGGACGCCGGGCGCGGTCGCGCTGCGGGAGCGGCTGGCGTTCCTGCGCGCCGCGCTCGGCGAGCCGTGGCCGGCCGTCGACGACGCGGCGCTGCTGGAGCGGGTCCCCGAGTGGCTCGCGGGGGCCCGGCGCCGCGCCGACCTCGCCCGTATCGACGTCGCGGGCATGCTGCGCGGCCTGCTGCCCTGGGACCAGGCCAAGCGGCTGGACGAGTACGCCCCCGAGCGCGTCGAGGTGCCGACCGGGTCCCGGATCCGGGTCGACTACTCGGGGGAGCGGCCCGTCCTGGCGGTGAAGCTGCAGGAGCTGTTCGGCTGGGACGCCGCGCCGGCCCTCGCGGGCGGCCGGGTCCCGCTGGTGGTGCACCTGCTGTCCCCGGCGGGCCGCCCGGCCGCCGTCACCGCCGACCTGGCCTCGTTCTGGCGGGAGGGCTACCGGGCGGTGCGGGCCGAGCTGCGGGGCCGCTACCCCAGGCACCCCTGGCCCGAGGACCCGTCCACCGCCGTCCCGACGAGGCGGACGAAGCGGGCTAGCGGGAGCTGATCAGGACCTCGATGCCGTCCAGCACGCGGGCGAGGCCGAACTCGAACGCGCGGCTCGGCGCGGCGGGGGCGCGGTACTCCTGCCCGGCCGCGGTGCCGACCCGGGTCCCGAGCGGGTAGTCGGCCTCGTCCACGAGCGTGTCGAGCACGGGGGCGACCGACTCCCACCACTGCTCGTCGCTCATCCCGGTGCGCCGCTCGGCCTCGGCGGCGCTGACCGAGACGCGGGCGGCGCTCTCGGCGAACCCGGTGACGAGCGCGACCACCGAGTCCATCTCCAGGTCGGTGAGGCCGAGGTCGTCCACGGCGCGCAGCTCGTACTCGTACTTGCCGAGGGTGTTCGGGCCCATGGGCGGGCGCGCCATCGTGATCTGCAGCAGCCACGGGTGCCGGTGGAACAGCGCCCAGTTGTCGCGGGCGATGTGCTCCAGCCGGGCCCGCCACGCGGCGTCGGCGGGCGGGGTCAGCTCGCCGAAGGCGCGGTCGACCATGACGTCGACCAGCTCGGCCTTGCCGGGCACGTAGGTGTAGATCGACATGGGCGAGACGCCCAGCTCGTCGGCGATGCGGCGCATGGACACCGCGTCCAGGCCCTCGGCGTCGGCCAGCGCGATCGCGGTGCGGACGATCTCCTCGGCGGTCAGCCGCGGCTTCGGCCCGCGCCTGGGCGGCGCCTGGACGCCCCACAGCAGCTCCAGGCTGCGCTTGGGGTCGCCGCTCCCGCTGTACTCGGTCACCCGCCGATCCTCTCAGGGATGAAACTCTGTACGACGTACGTTATATTGGCCGCGATGGTAAATCCGTACGACGTACATAGTTTTGGAGGGCGCATGGCCGGACCACCGCTCGCGGTCGCCGCCGAGGGGCTGCGCAAGCGCTACGGCGACAAGGAGGCCCTCGCCGGGCTCGACCTGCGCGTGCCCGCCGGCACCGTGCACGGGCTGCTCGGCCCGAACGGCGCCGGCAAGACCACCGCCGTCCGCGTCCTGACCACGCTGGCCAGGCCGGACGGGGGCACCGCCCGGGTCGCCGGGCACGACGTCGTCCGCGCGGCGGGGGAGGTGCGGCGCAGCATCGGCCTCGTCGGGCAGCACGCGGCGGTCGACGAGGTCCTCGGCGGGCGGCAGAACCTCGTCATGTTCGGCCGCCTCTACCACCTCGGCGCCAAGGAGGCCCGGCGGCGGGCGGACGAGCTGCTGGAGCGCTTCGGGCTCACCGAGGCCGCCGCCAAGCCCGCGGGGGAGTACTCCGGCGGCATGCGGCGCCGCCTCGACCTGGCCGCTTCCATGATCCTCGCGCCGCCGGTGCTGTTCCTGGACGAGCCCACCACCGGCCTGGACCCGCGCGGCCGGGGCGAGGTCTGGGACGCCGTGCGCGCGCTGGTCGACGGCGGCACGACCGTCCTGCTCACCACCCAGTACCTGGAGGAGGCCGACCGGCTGGCGGCCGGCATCTCGGTGATCGACCGCGGCCGCGTCATCGCCGAGGGCGCGCCCGACGAGTTGAAGAAGCGCCTCGGCGGCGACCGGATCGAGGTCGTCCTGGACGACCCCGGCGCGCTCTCCGCCGCCGCCGGGATCGTCGGCCGGGTCGCGGCCGGGGAGGTCGACGTGGACGCCGAGGCGCTGCGGATCGGCGCCCCGGTCTCCGGCCGGGCCGCCGCGCTGACCGAGGCCGTCCGCGCCCTGGACGACGCGGGCATCGCGGTCGCCGACATCGGGCTGCGCCGCCCGACCCTGGACGAGGTGTTCCTGCACCTCACCGACGACAAGCAGGAGGTGGGCGCGTGAGCGTTCAAGCGATGCGCTGGGCGGTCGCCGACGGGCGGACGCTCACCGGCCGGGCCCTCGCCCACTGGGCGCGCCAGCCCGGCCAGATCGCCATGGGGCTGCTGTTCCCCGTGATGGTCGTGCTGATGATGGGCTACCTGTTCGGCGGCCAGATGGACGTCCCCGGCGGCGGCAGCTACCGCGCGTTCATCGTCCCCGGCATGTTCGCCCTGACCATGGTGTTCGGCGTCGAGGAGACGTTCGTGCGGGTCGCGGGCGACGCGGCCAGGGGCGTGACCGACCGGTTCCGCGCCATGCCGATGTCGCCGTCCGCGGTCGTGGTCGGCCGCGCCGCCGCCGACATGATCCACTCGGTGGCGGGGCTGGCCGTGATGGCGGCGTGCGGCGTGCTGATCGGGTGGCGCGTGGAGGACGGCGCAGCCAAGGCCCTCGCCGGGTTCGGGCTCCTGCTGCTGCTGCGGTTCTCGCTGATCTGGCTCGGCGTCTACCTCGGCCTCCTCGCCAAGGGGCCGGAGTCGGTGGCGGCCGTGCAGGTCCTGGTGTGGCCCATCGGGTTCCTGTCCAGCGCGCTGGTCGCGCCGGACACCATGCCCGGCTGGCTGGGTGCGATCGCCGAGTGGAACCCGATGTCGGCGACCGTCACCGCGTGCCGCGAGCTGTTCGGCTCACCCGTCACCGGCGACTCGTGGGCGGCGCAGCACAGCCTGCTGATGGCGCTGGTGTGGCCGCTGGTGATCGCGGCGGTGTTCGTCCCGCTGTCGGTGCGCCGCTACCGCGCCATGGGCCGCTAGGGCAGCACCGACGCCCGGTGCCGGGCCAGCGGAAGCGCCGGGTAGCACTCCTCGGGAAGGGGCTCCGCTCCGCCTGCCGTGCTGGGGGACGACCCCCCACGCCCCCCGGCGACCGCGCCGGGCAGCGCGGCGCGGAGCCTCTTCCCGGCCGCTGCGGCCTCGTAGGGCTGGACGACGCACAGCTCGGCCTGCATCGCCTGCCGCGCCGCGCCCATCAGCGCCGGGACGTCCCCGACGATCACGATCTCGGTGGGCGCGCCGCCGTAGGACAGCCGGACGGCCACGGCGTGCATCCCGGCGGTGCCGGCGCCCTCGTAGCGGAACTCGCAGACCAGGCGGTCGCCGTCCAGCGGCCCCTCCTGGATCAGCCACGCCTGGCCCGGCACGACGGCGCCGAGCGCCCCCTCCCAGGGCGCCGCCGGAACCGTGCCGAGCGCGGCGGCCGCGCGCCCCGCGGCCTTGCGGCCCTCCGCCGGGCCGATCGCGGCGATCGCGGCCAGGAACGCCCGCGCCCCCGGCGTCGCCGCCGCCCGCAGGCAGCCGATCAGGTCGCCGAGCGCGGCGCGCCGCCCCTGCGCGTGCGGGGCCGCGGCCTCCAGCGCGCCGAGCTGCGCCGACGCCCACACCTCCGCCTGCAGCGGGCCGGGCAGCGCCGGGAGGGCGTCCGCCTCCCGGACGTAGGCCGCGTACACCTCGCGGAGCCCCGGCAGCATCAGCTCGGGGCCTGTCGAAGACCGGCTCGCACTCACCCCGCCAGCCTATGAGACGCGGGGGAGCGGCCCGTCCGGGGCGCCCCCGCGCCGCGCTACGCGGGGACGGTGAGCAGCGTCCGCCCCGTGCCGATCGTGCGGACCTCGAACCGGCTGATCTCCTCGGGCCGCAGCGCCGTCCCGCCCTGCAGCGCCAGCGCCGGCTGCGGCGACCCGGGCAGCCCGTAGCCCTTGGCGGGGACGGACCAGCCGACGACCGTGTGCGCCTCGCCGCGCCGGTCCACCGCGACCAGCTCGCACTCCAGCGGGCCGCGGACCTTGCCGAGCCGCATCGCGATCCGGCTGCCCCACGCCTTCTCCTGCGTGGCGACCGTCCCGGTGACGCCGGTGCCCGCGTCGGTGGCCGACGTCCGGTGCCCGTCGCGCAGCAGCGCCGCCGTCCCGTCGTCCTGCCCGGCCGGGGGTGGTTCGCGGTCGGCGCCGAGCGTGAACCCGGTGCCGAGCGCCCCGCCCAGCAGCACCACCCCGGCGGCGGCCGCGGCCAGCGCGCGCGCCGCCCGGTGCCGGCGCTGCCGCGCGGTCCGGTGCCGCATCAGGTCGGCGACCACGGCGGGCTCCGGCGGGACGGGCGGCGCGCCCGCCGGCTCGGCGATCGGGCCGATCCCGTCCAGCGTCCGCGCGACCCCGCGCAGCGTGCCGAGCTCCTCGTGGCAGGACGCGCAGGACGCCAGGTGCGCCTCGAACGCGCGGCGGTCGGGCTCCTCCAGCAGCCCGAGGGCGTAGGCGCCGACGTCGATGTGCAGCATGTCCGCGGTCAAGGCGTCACGCCCCTCTCCTCCAGTGCGACGCGCAGCGCCCTGAGCGCGTAGTAGACGCGGGACTTCACGGTGCCCACGGGGATGCCGAGGTGCTTGGCGGCCTCGTTGACCGACCGGTCCCGGAAGAAGGTCTCGTTGAGGACCTCGCGGTGGGCGGGGGACAGCGCGAGGAGGGCCTCGGACACGACGACGGAGCGCAGCAGATCCTCCAACCCGTCGGGCACGCGCATGTTCTCCAGCGGGCCCTCGCCCGCCTCCTGCGGCCGTGCGTTCTTGCGGCGCTGGTCGTCGATGACGATCCGGCGCGCGACCGTCGCGAGCCACGGCAGCAGCGAGGCCGCGTTCTCGTCGAGCTGGTGCGCGCTGCGCCACGCGCGGATCATGGTCTCCTGCACGACGTCCTCGGCCCAGTGCCGGTCGCCGCCGGTCAGGCGCAGCACGAACGACAGCAGCGGGCGCCCGTAGACGCGGTACAGCTCGGTCACGATCACCTGGTCGTCCACGCCGCCCGCGGGCTGCGGGCCGCGGAACCAGCTCCACGGTCCGGGCGGGCGTTCGCGGGTGGCCGAGGCGGCCGGCGATCTGTGGGCCATCGGGGTCTCCGGGCGGGTGCGGGGGCGGGACGGCGCGGTGACCGTGCGTCGGGTGTCACGCTGGGAGGCAGTACGCGATCCCGGCGCCGCCCGGTTCAACCTGGGCCCGGTTCACCCCGGATTTTCCGGAACGTCCCTTACTTGTTCGCGACGTTCTCCTTACCTTTCGGTGCCGACGATCATCGGCGCGCGTCCAAGGAGACGTAAGGGACGGCGACACGATCCGGCCGCCGGACGCGGGCAACGCTCACTCCACGCTTGGAGCGAATGCGGGCATCGGGCCCATTTGCCCAGAAGAGACCGAGGGGCGGGATCGGCACAGTGGAAGGAAACGGGGACGCGCAGCTCAGCTACCGCCTGCTGGTGGCGGTGGACATCCAGGGCTACAGCAGGCGCGACGCGCGCGAGCAGCTGCGCGCGCAGCGGCAGCTGTCGGACGCGCTCGACCGCGCCGCGCGCGGCGTCGGCCTCGACCGCGCCCGCTGGGACAAGCAGGTCGGCGGGGACGGCGAGCTCGCCACGCTGCCGGAGGGGACCGACCCCGCGCCGGTGGCCGGCGACTTCGTGATCCTGCTGGACGAGGCACTGCGCGAGGTCAACGACGGCGTCGACGGGGCCGGCGGCGGCCGGTACCCGCTGCGGGTGCGGCTGGCCCTGCACCACGGCACGCTGACCGCCGGGCCGTTCGGGCCCGCCGGCGACGCGCCCATCACCGTCCAGCGGCTGCTGGACGCGACGCCGCTGCGCCGGCTGCTGTCCGGCGACACCGGCCGCGACCTGGCCTACGTCGTGTCGGACTCGCTGTTCGACGACGTCGTCCGCACCGGGTTCTGCACGCTGCCGCCGCGCGAGTTCCAGGCGGTCAAGGTGTCGGCGAAGGGCGCGGTGTTCCGCGGCCACATCCACACCGGCCGCGCCGCCGGCCGGGCCCCGGGCACCGCCGGGGCGCGGGGCGGGCCGGCCTCCCGGCCCGCCCCCGAGGCGCCCGAGGGGCGCGTCCTGACCCTCCCGCGGCTCGCGGCGCGGTAACGGGGAAGGGAACGGGGCGGCCGGGGGTTGACCCCGGAAACGGATCTCATCCAGGAGGCGGACGATGGCGGACGACGCGGCGCTGGCGAAGCTGCTCACCGAGCGCGACCTCGGCGTGCTGGCCACGCTGAAGCGGGACGGGCGGCCGCAGCTGTCCAACGTCAACTACCACTTCGACGAGGCCCGCCGGCTCGTCCGCGTCTCGGTCACCGCCGACCGCGCCAAGGCCCGCAACCTGGCCCGCGACCCGCGCGCCAGCCTGCACGTCAGCGCCCCCGACGGCTGGTCCTGGGTCGTCGCCGAGGGCACCGCCGAGCTGTCCGCCGTCGCCGCCGACCCGCACGACGCGGCGGTGGAGGAGCTCATCGAGGTGTACCGCGACGTCCGCGGCGAGGAGCACCCCGACTGGGACGACTACCGCCGCGCCATGGTCGAGGACCGCCGACTCGTCGTCCGCCTCCACGTCGAACGGCTGTACGGGCAGGTCTGACCCGGCGGGTCTGAACGGGCCGGTCTGAACAGGCGGGTCTGAACGGGCCGGTCTGAACGGGCGGATTCAAACGGGCGGCCCCGGCCGGTCGCCGGGCGGGGCCGGGGCGGCCTTGTGCGGGCGGAGCGCGGGTGGCTACGGTGCGGTGATGATCCAGGCCACCGCCACCACCAGCGCCGCGCCCGAAGAGGTGTTCCGGCACCTGGCCGTCCCCGAGGCGTGGGGCGCCTGGGGCCGGTTCCCCACGCCGGCCAAGCAGACGCGCAAGGGCGACACCACCACCTACGGCGTCGGGACGGTCAAGAAGATCTGGCCCGCCAGCGAGCAGACCGTCGCCTACGAGCCGTACACGCACTTCGGCTACATCGCCCTGGCCGGGCTGCCGCTGCGCCGCTACCGCTCCGACGTGCACCTGGAGGCCCGCGACGGCGGCACCGCCATCCGCTGGGAGGCGGTGTTCGAGCCGCTGGTCCCCGGCACCCGCCCGCTGATCGCGCCGCTGCTGCGGCTCATGCTGAAGGCGTTCACCCGCTGGCTGCCCGCGCACCTGGAGCACTGCCCGGCCGACTGCCCCGCCCGCCGCGCCGCGATCTGACCGCCGCGATCTGACCGCCGCGAGCCGGCCCGCGCACGAACGGGCCGGAGACCGCGCGACCCCCCGCGCGGCCTCCGGCGAAAAGGTGCAGGCCGAGAGCACCCCGCAGTTCCCTCGGCCTGCACGAACCTGGCCCCCCGTTTCGGATCCGGTCAGACCGGATCCGGGCCGTACACCTCCCACAGCTCCCCGGCGAAGAACCGGCCGAAGTCGAGCAGCTTGCCCGCCCCGTCCGGGCCGGCCGTGCGGAACGTCGTGAGCTGCCGCGCGAAGTCCGTCAGCCGGATGTGCAGCACCCCCGCCGCGACGACGTCCGCGCCGTCCTCCTCGTCCGCGTCGACATGGCCGTCCAGCAGCCGCACGTAGAGCGTGGAGGTGTCCGGCCAGATCCGCGTCGGCGGACCGTGCAGGACGTCCTTGAACCCGCTCAGCGTGCGCGGCCGCTCCTCACCGTCGGTGTAGAACAGCCGGTACTTCATCAGCCGCCGGTCGTCCGGGCCGTCCGCGACGAACAGGTTGAACGTGCCCCGCTCGACCGGGCAGCGGCCCCCGTGCCCGCCGGCGTCCACCCACCCCTCGGCCTTCGCCTCGTGCTCGGGGTCGGCGAGGAACCGGTCGGTGTCCGCCGCGGTGATCGTCAGCCGGAACGACAGGGGCATGCGCCCCTCCGCCAGCTCGCCGATCCGCGCGTCGGTCTCCCCGTAGGTGACGAACCCCTTCATCTCCTCGGTGAACGACAGCGACGTACGGCCCGCGACCACGGTGGACGGTCCCCGTGTGCCGCCGTGGTCCCCCGAGACCGGGCGGGATTCCCCCCGCCCCGGGCGGGGCTCCTGTGGGGGGGCGACCCCCCACTCCCCCCGCCCCGGGCCGTACGCCGAGCCGTTCCCCGCCCCGTCCAGCGAGCCGGCTCCCCCGGCCGGCTCGGCCCCCGTGGCAGACGGGACGGTGGCGGTCGGGGCCGCCGCACGACGCTGTGCGGACGCCCCGTCGAGCAGCCGCGTCGCCATCCGGTCGGCGTGCGCGGCGATCGTGAGCGAGGGGTTCGGGCCCACCGGTCCCGGCATCGCCGCCCCGTCGGCGATGTAGAGGCCCGGGAACCCGAACACCTCGCCGAAGGCGTCGCAGACGCCTTCGCCCGGGTGGCCCCCCATCGGGGCGCCGCCCAGCGGATGGACGGTGATGATGCGCTTGCGGAACCACATCGGGTTGTCGGCGTAGTCGGCGCCGAGCACGTCCGCGATCCCCCGCATCGTCTTGCGGACGCGGTTGAACAGCGCCTCGCTGGTCTCGGCCGTCCAGTCGGCGGCGAGTCGGCCGCCCCTCAGGTGCAGCCGCCCGTCCGCGGTGTCGCGGCCCATGCCGAGCAGCGGCAGCGAGCTGACCGTCAGGGCGCCGTCGCCGATCAGGTCGGACAGCTCCTTGGACAGGTTCGTGTCGGGCGCGTCCTTGAAGAACTCGGTGAACCGGTTCCACAGGAACTTCACGGCCCGCTCGAAGTCGTTGCCGAGGTCGAGGCTGTCGACGATCCAGTCGGTGAACCCCGGGTAGCCGCCGTCCTCGATGTAGGCGCCGCGGCCCGCGCTGGGCACGCCGTCCAGCTCGTCCGGCAGCCGGATCGCGGTGGTGATCACCGGCCCGCGGCTGGCGTTCAGCGGCCGGACCCGGTTGCGGTCCTTGGCGCGCAGCAGGAACGTCAGCAGGTCGCCGTTGCCGCTGAACCGGGTGCCGAGCGCCTCCGACAGGCCCGGAAAGGCGTCCCGCGACTTCAGCAGCAGGAACGCCGTGCCGTAGGTGCCGGCGCCGAGGACCAGCCGGTCGCAGGTGATCGTCTGGACGGGCGGGCGGCTCTTCTTCGCCGCCAGGTCGGCGTGGTGGACGTAGTCGACCTCGTACCCGCCGCCGTCGCGCGGCCGGATCGCCTTCACCTCGCGGGAGGTGCGGATGTCGGCGCCGTGGTGCGCCGCCGCCGACAGGTAGGTGTGGTCGAGGCTGTTCTTGGCGCCCTCGTTGCAGCCGATGTCGCACTCGCCGCACAGCTTGCACGTCCGCCGCCCGGCGCCGTGGATGTTGCCGTAGCCGGCGTCGGCGATCGGCAGGCTCAGCCCCGGCGTGCCGCCGGGCCGGGCCGCGAAGCTGACCGCGAGCGGCGGCAGCGTGATCTGCAGGCCGAGCTCGGCCGCCGCGTCCTGCATGGCGTGCGTCTTCGGGGTGTCGTCGAACGGGACCTGCTCCAGCGGGTACGGCGTCGCGCCGAGCATCGCCTCGACCGCGTCGTAGTGCGGGTCGAGGTCGGCGCGGGTGACCGGCCACGGGTGGTGGCCGCCGCCGGGCAGGTCGGTGACGAACCAGCGCTCGTCCTTGCGCAGCAGCACGTTCGCGTAGATCAGCGACCCGCCGCCGAGCCCGGACGACACCACCGAGTCGCAGCCCTTGAAGCTCCAGACGTCGAACATCCCGTACAGGCCCGCGGCCGGGTCCCAGAACGCGCGGCCCATCTCGGCGGGCGAGCGGGGGAAGCTCCCCGGCGGGTACGGCTGCCCGCGCTCCAGCAGGACGACCGACTGCCCGGCCTCCGCCAGCCGGTACGCCGCGACGGACCCGCCGAACCCGGACCCGACCACGACGGCGTCGGCGTGCTCCGCTCCGCTCATCCCTCAGCCCGCCTTCCGCTTGAGGAAGTCGACGACCTGCGGGAACACCTCGGTGTCGGAGGCGGCGCCCATGAACGGGTCCTGGTGGCCGTAGCCGGGCAGGACGGCCAGCTCGTGCAGGCCGGGCGCGGACTTCTCGAGCGTCCGGTGGCAGACGATGTTGGAGTCGGTGAACACGTGGTTGCGGTCTCCGGTGAGGAACAGGATCGGCGTCGTGACCGTGGCGGCGCGCGACAGGTAGTCGTCCGGCAGGGCCGCGAGGCGGGGGTCGCGCGGGCGGTGCTTGATCGCGCGGCCGGCCTTCACCATCGCGTGCAGGTGCCGGTAGTAGTTGACGTTGCAGGCCCCGAACAGGTCGGGCAGCCGGCCGTGCGTGACCGGCGACATCTTCTCGTGCGTGTAGATCGGCTTGCCGCCGCCCCACATGAAGCTGAGCATGTGGCAGGCGGGCTCGTCGCAGTCGCGGTGGAACGGCGCGACGGCCTTGGCGAGCATCCAGCCGCGCGTGAGCACTGGAGCGTTCCCGTACCTCGGGTCCAGGTGGCAGGGCCCGAGCACGTACTCCATCAGGGCCGGGCCGTAGCCGAGCTTGATCCTCGACCAGCGCGGCGTGCGCGGGGTGAGGGAGACGCTGTTGCAGACCAGGCTGGTGACGCCGGTGACGGTGCCGGCGAACAGCGCCATCGAGAACGAGATCGCGCCGACGCAGTGGGAGATCACGTGGACCCGGCGGTCCCCGATGTGCCGCCGCAGTTCGGCGAGCGCCCCCGGGTGGTCGTGGAGCGCGATGACGTCGAGGTTGTGGCGCGCGGTCTCGGAGTTGTAGGGGAACCGGCCGCTGATCCGGAAGTCCAGCGCCCACACGTCGCCGAACCCGGCGTCGTGCAGGTGGTTCACGAGGTTGGCGTGCTCCGGCATGATGAACATGTCGCTGGAGGTCGTCAGCCCGTGCACCAGCAGGACGACGTCGTCGCAGTCGTTCCGGCGGAACCGGGTCAGGTTCAGGCCGAGGCCGTCGCCGGTCGCGAAGGGGTGCACGGACACCTCGGCGTCGGCGACGCCCGCGTGCGTGAAGCGCGCGATCCGCTGCTGATCCATGTCCTTCTCCTCCGCTTCCTGACGCTCCAACCCTGCCAAACGCGGATATCGGCGCGGCATCGTGGAGAACCCGTACTTACGGGTGCGTGCTCACCCGCTGGACGTACGGGACGTACGTGAACTAAGAGTCTGATCTACTCGGAACGGTTCATCGCGGTCGCGACGCCCACCCGAGAGGAGACGCCGATCTTGGCGAAGACGCGGGACAGATGGGTCTCGACCGTCCGGACGCTGAGGTAGAGCCGCTCGGCGATCTGCTGGTTGCTGTTGCCCTCGGCGACCAGCAGCGCGATCTCGTGCTCGCGCGGGGACAGCCCGAACGGCAGGTCCTTGCGGCCCTTGGCGCCCTTGCCGGCGGCGGACCCGGCGGCGGGGACCCGGACGCCGAGCCGGCGCTGCTCGCGGGCGACCTGCGCCAGCAGCCCCTTCATCCCGCACGCCTCGAAGACCTCGGCGGCGGCGCGCAGCCGGTCGCGGGCGCGGGAGCGGTCGCCGGCGGCGGCGTGCGCGAGCCCGGCGGCCAGTTCGGCGCGGCCCGCCTCCGGCCGCCGCCCGGCCTTGGCGAGCAGGTCGGCGGCCTCCGCGGCCAGCGCGGCGGACGCGGCCGGGTCGGCGGCGCGCAGCGCGTGCGCGCGGGTGAGCCGGGCCAGGCCGGTGTCGCCGGTCAGCAGCGGGTCGGTGATCGCCTCGGCGATGTCCGCCCACTTCGCGGCGTCGGCGGCGTCGTCCTGCGCGGCGCGGACGGCGGCCAGCGCCTCCGCGCAGATCAGCAGGGTGCTGAAGTCCAGGCCGGCGGTGCCGTCCCCGCACGCGGCGATCAGCGCGGTCGCGCCCTCCTCCAGCCGGCCCTCGTTGATCACCGCGAGGGCGCGGGCGACGTGCGCCATGTGCGTCCACCACTCGCCCGAGCCGGTGTCGTTGGCGACGGCCTCGTCCCCGGCCCGCAGCGCCCGCTCGTGGTCGCCCGTCCAGGACGCGGTCAGGCACTGCTGGATCAGCCCGTAGGCCAGCACCTCCTGCGAGCGCAGGTCGCGGCCGACCGCGGTGGCCTCGTCGGCGACGGCGGCGGCCTCCTCCAGCCGGCCCAGCTGGGCGAGGATGCGGGACTGGCCCGACAGCATGTAGCCGAGCACGAACGTCTGCCCCGTCGTGCGGGTGATCGACACCAGCCGCTCGGCGTGCCGCAGCGCCTCGTCGTACATGCCGAGGAACGACTCGGCGAACACCAGCCAGGCGAAGCAGTCCAGGCAGTCGGCGAACTCGTTGTCGGACGCGGCGGAGAACAGCTGGTCGGCGGTCTGCGCGTAGGCGATCGCCTCGCCGACCTCGCCGCGCCCGTAGGCGACCATCGGGCGCATCGCCGCGACGGCCGCGGTGAGGCCGGGACCCCAGCCGGGGGCGGTCTCGGGGATGGTCTCCAGGATGGCGTGCGAGCCGCGGGTGTCGATGCGCTGGATCCGGTCGGCGACGAGCCGGATGCGCAGCAGCACCGCCTCGGGGGTCTGCCGGTCGGTGATGCGGCGCAGCTCGTCCAGCACCAGGGCGCGGGCCTCGTGGATGCGGCCGAGCTGCCGCTCCATGATCGCGCACATGTGCACGGTGCGGGCGCGGCGGACGGTGTCGTCGGGCGGCAGCAGCCCGAGCAGGGTGCGCGCGGTCTCCCGGCCCTCCTCGGCGTGGCCGCTGAGGGCCTGCACCTGGGCCAGCTCGACCAGCAGCTCCACCCGGTCGGGGTAGGACTCGTCGGCGGCGCCGGGCATCAGGTCGAGCGCGGCCTGCAGCCAGTACGCGGCGGTGGCGGGCGCCTGCCGCCCGACGGCGCGGGCGGCCTCCACCAGCGTCCAGATCGCCGCGGCGTCGCCGAACCGCGCGGACCGCACCACGTGGTGGGCGCGCACGGCCGCCGGGGCGCCGAGCTCGGCCAGCCGCTCCGACACCCGCGAGTGCGCGGCGATCCGCCAGCCCGCGGCCGTCGAGGCGTAGGCGACGTGCCGGACGAGGGGGTGGCGGAACCGGAACCGGCCGCCCGGCGCGGGCCGCACCACGTCGTGGCCGGTCAGCACGTCCAGGGCGGTGAGCGCGGCGTGCTGCTCCATCTCCGCGGCGACCGCCGCGAGCGCGGGCTCGAACACGTCCGCGGCGACCGCGGCGCCGCGCGCCATCAGCAGCGCCTGCGGCGGCAGCGCGCTCAGCTCGACCTGCAACGCCGCCCGCACCGCCGGCGGCACCTCGGTCAGGTTCGCGACGCCCTTCTCCCAGTGCCGGTCGAGGCCGCCGCCCGCCGCGGGCGCGGCCCCGTCGGCCATCTTGGCCAGGGCCTCCAGGTAGAACGGGTTGCCGCCGCTGGCCTTGAACAGCGCCTCGCACCGGGCGTGGCCGACGTCCGGGCCGAGGAACTCGCGGACCTCGCTCTGGGTGAGCGGGGAGACCGCGACCCGCGCGCCCTGCGGGCCGGCCGCGTCCACGAGCGCCGCCAGCCGCGGCGACGCCTGCGCGGGCCGGTAGGCGACCGCGACCAGCACCCGGGCGCGCGGCGGGTGCCGGACGAGGTGGTCGAGCAGCTCGATCGTCGCGTCGTCGGCCCAGTGCAGGTCGTCCAGGATCAGGACCAGCCCGGACGGCTCGGCCAGCGCCTCCAGGAGGTGCCGGACCGTGCGGTGCAGCTGGTACCGCGCCACGTGCGACTCGGGGGAGGCGGCGGGCGGGTCGCCGGACAGGTCGGCGAGCGCGGGGAACACGGTGCCGAGCAGCCGCAGCGCGGCGGGCGGCAGGTCGAGGGAGTGCTCCTCGAGGCGGTCGTCGAGCGCGTCGACCACGGCGCCGAACGGCATCTCCTGCTCGAACTCGGCCGCGCGGCCGGCCACGAAGGGCAGCTTGCGGGCGATCGCGCCGTCGGCCAGCTCGTTCAGCAGCCGGGTCTTGCCGGCGCCGGGCTCGCCCACCAGCGCGACGAAGCCGTAGCCGCCCTCGGCCGCGTCGAGCGCGCGGTCGATCTCCCGCAGCGCGTCCCGTCGCCCCACGAGCGGAGCGTTGCCGGAGCCCCCGGCGTCGCGGGCCGCACGACCCTCCATGTCCACACCCCAACAGCGACAGGCGGCCGATACGCCGTGACGATGCTTCTTTGTTGCGGTCCTGAGAATTGGCGGGATTCACCCTATCGGGTAAAACGTCAATAAGGTGGGACAACACGCCCCGGCCTGCGTCTTACCCGCTCGGCCCGGCCTCCTTCGTGACCGTATGTACATAGCTATGAACGTCCCTCCCAGGCCCCATGTCAACCTCGGGTGGGTAAACCGTCCCGTGACCGTGACATCGCGCCGCGCGGGTCAGGACTCCAGGCCGAGGCGGACGGCGGCCTCCCGCCAGCGGGTCTCGTCGCCGGACGGGGCGTAGCGGCGGAGGTCCTGCGTGGCGGCGACCAGCGCGCGGGCTTCGGCCAGGTCACCGACCACTCCGCGGGCACGGGCCTGCGCCAGGACGTTGCCGAGGGCCGTCGCTTCGACCGGCCCCGCCACCACCGGCAGGCCGCTGGCGTCGGCGGTCAGCCGGCACAGCAGGTCGTTGCGGCTGCCGCCGCCGACCAGGTGCACGACCTCGATCTCGCGCCCCGACAGCCGGGCCGCCGCGCGCAGGGTGGCGCGGTGCGCGAGGGCGAGGCTGTCCATGACGCAGCGGACGGTCTCGGCGCGCGTCTCCGGGACGGGGAACCCGCGGCGGCGGCAGTGCGCCGCGATGCGGGCGGGCATGTCGCCGGGCGGCAGGAACTCCGGGTCGTCGGGATCGATGAGGGAGCGCAGCCCCGGCAGCCGCGCCGCCTCGGCGAGCAGGGCGGGCAGGTCCGGGTTCCCCCAGGTCCGCAGCGACTCCTGCAGCAGCCACAGGCCCATCACGTTGCGCAGGTAGCGGACGGTCCCGTCGACGCCGCCCTCGTTGGTGAAGTTCGCGGCGCGGCTCTCCTCGGACAGGACGGGCGCGTCCAGCTCGACGCCGACCAGGGACCAGGTGCCGCAGGAGATGTAGCCGAACCGGCCGGTGGCGGCGGGCACGGCGGCGACCGCGGACGCGGTGTCGTGCGAGCCGACGGCCGTGACCTGGAGGCCGGCGTGGCCGGTCTCGGCCACCACGTCCGGGCGGAGCGTCCCGATGGCCTCGCCGGGGTCGCGCAGCGGCGGGAGGATCTTCGCGGGCAGGTCGAGCCGGTCCAGCAGGTCCTGCGACCAGGTGCCGTCGCGGACGTCCAGCAGCCCCGTCGTCGAGGCGTTGGTGCGCTCGGCGCCGGTATCGCCCGTCAGCCAGTAGGCCAGCAGGTCCGGGACGAGCAGCAGCGTGGCCGCCCGCGACAGGTCGTCGGCCGCCAGCTGGTAGATCGTGTTGAACGGCAGGAACTGCAGCCCGGACGTCCGGTACAGCAGGTCGTCGCCGAGGTCGGCGCGGACCCGGTCCATCACGCCGTCGGTGCGGGCGTCGCGGTAGTGGACGGGGTTGCCGAGCAGCCGCCCCTCCGCGTCGAGCAGGCCGTAGTCGACCGCCCACGAGTCGATGCCGACCGACGCGAGCCCGGCGGGCGCGGCGCGCAGCCCGTCCAGGACGTTGCCGTACAGGCCGAGGATGTCCCAGTACAGGGTGCCGCCGGCGCGGACCGGCCGGTTCGGGAAGCGGCGGACCTCCGCCAGGTCCAGCACGCCGGGCCCGACGCGCCCGGCCATCACCCGGCCGCTCGACGCGCCGAGGTCGACGGCCGCGAAAGTCTCCTCGCTCATGTGATGACCAGTACCTCCAGCGTGCGGGGCCCGTGCACGCCCTCGACCCGGGACAGCTCGATGTCGCTCGTCGCCGACGGCCCCGACACGAACGTCAGCGGGCGGGACGGGTCGAGCCGTTCGAGCGCCTCCGGCACGTCCGGGGCGACCTGCTCGGCGCGGACGACGATCAGGTGGTAGTCGGGCACGAGCGACAGCGCGCGCGGCCCCTGCCCCGCGCCGTGGTCCAGGACGATCGTGCCGGTCTCGGCGATCGCGGCGGCGCAGCCGGTGACCGCGCCAGCGAGCCCGTCCAGGGACGCGACGGAGAAGTCGCGGACGAGCGGCGCCGCCACCTCCGACGTCCACTCGGCGGGCAGGTCGGCGGGAGCGCCGTAGGAGCCGGGCCGGGCCGCGAGCCGCTCCGCGACCGCCGCGGCGGCCTCGGACGCCGGCGCCCGCAGCACCGTCGCGCGGTAGTCGGCGACGCGCTCGGCGAACAGGTCGAGGACGCCGTCCTCGTGGTGGCGGCGCAGGTAGCCGCGGTCGATCCGGGCGTAGGACGCCGCGACCTCGGCGGCCGGCCGGGTGGGCGTGATCCCCTCGATGCGGCGCAGGATCTCCTCGCGCGCGTTCACTCGTCCTCCTCCGTGCGGCCGCCGTCGGTCCGGGCCCCCCAGGCGCGGAACGACTCCGGCGGCGGCGCGGGCGCGTCCCGCGTCTCGGTCCAGGCGTTCAGCGGCCCCGGCAGCCGCCGGATCCGGCCGCCGCGCGCCACGACCCTGCGGCTCGCGGACGCGGCGCGCTGCGCGAGCCCGAGCCGGGTGGGGGAGCGCAGCGTCCACCCGGCCGCCGTCATCGCCACCTGCTCCAGCGGATGGCGCGGGCCCTTCTCCACGGCGCGGGCCCGCAGGTGCACCAGCACCTCCGGGATGTCGATCGCGACCGGGCACGCCTCGAAGCACGCGCCGCACAGCGACGACGCGTACGGCAGGGACGCGTCCACGTCCGAGCCGATGCCGCGGATCTGCGGGGACAGGATCGCGCCGATCGGCCCCGGGTACGGCGACCCGTAGGCGTGGCCGCCCGCGCGCTGGTAGACCGGGCACACGTTCAGGCACGCCGAGCAGCGGATGCAGCGCAGCGCCTGCCGGCCCACCTCGTCGGCGAGGGTGTCGGTGCGGCCGTTGTCCAGCAGGACGAGGTGGAAGTCGCGCGGGCCGTCGCCGGGCGCCACGCCCGTCCAGGTGGAGGTGTAGGGGTTCATCCGCTCGGCCGTGGACGAGCGCGGCAGCAGCTGCAGGAACACCTCCAGGTCCTGCCAGCTCGGCACGATCTTCTCCACGCCCATCACCGAGATCAGCGTCTCGGGGAGCGTCAGGCACATCCGCCCGTTGCCCTCCGACTCCAGCACGACGAGGGTGCCGGTGTCGGCGACGGCGAAGTTCACGCCCGACACCCCGACCTTCGCCGACAGGAACTTGGCGCGCAGGTGCCGCCGCGCCGCCTCCGCGAGCGCGGCGGGGGAGTCGGTCAGGCCGGCGGGGGCGTCCTCCATCGCGCGCAGGAAGATGTCGCGGATGTCGGACCGGTTCCGGTGGATGGCCGGGACGAGGAGGTGCGACGGCCGGTCGTCGCCGAGCTGCACGATCAGCTCGGCGAGGTCGGTCTCGTAGGCGGTGATGCCCTCCTCGGCGAGGAACTCGTTGAGGCCGATCTCCTGCGTCGCCATCGACTTGACCTTGACGACCTCGGTCTCGCCGGTCGCCTTCACGAGGTCGGCGACGATCCGGTTGGCCTCGGCGGCGTCCCGCGCCCAGTGCACGGTGCCGCCGGCCGCGGTGACCTTCTCCTCCAGCAGCGGCAGGTAGTGGCCGAGGTTCGCCAGGACGTGGTCCTTGATCTGCTTGCCCGCCTCGCGCAGCGCGGGCCAGTCGGCCAGTTCCGCGACGGCGCCGGCGCGCCGCTCCCGGATCGTGGTGGTCGCGTGCGCGAGGTTGCCGCGCAGCCGCGCGTCGGCCACCGCCCGGCGGGCGGCGTCGGGGAACGACGGCATTCCGACGTAGGTCGGCATGGCGGACGAACTCATGACGGGTCCTCCTCGGTGGACGCGAGGATCTCGGCGAGGTGCACCGTCCGCACCCCGGCGCGGGTGCGGGTGAGCGCCCCGCCGATGTGCATCAGGCAGGAGTTGTCGGCCGCGCACAGCGCCTCGGCCCTCGTCTCCCGCACGGCGGTGACCTTGTCGGCGCACATCGCCGCCGACACCTCGGCGTTCTTCAGCGCGAACGTCCCGCCGAACCCGCAGCACTCGGCGGCGTCCGGCAGGTCGACCAGGTCGATGCCGCGCACCTCGCGCAGCAGCCGCAGCGGGCGGTCGCCGACGTGCAGCATCCGCAGGGAGTGGCACGTCGGGTGGTAGGTGACGCGGTGCGGGAAGTAGGCGCCGACGTCGGTGACGCCGAGGACGTCGACCAGGAACTCCGACAGCTCGTACACCCGCGAGGCGACCCCGGCCGTGCGGGGCGCGAGCCGCGGGTGCCAGTCGCGGATCATCGCGCCGCACGACGCCGACGGCGTCACGACCGCGTCGTAGGGCTCGAAGGTCTCGGCGAACCCCTTCACCAGGGGCAGCGCCTGCCGCCGGTACCCGGTGTTGAGGTGCATCTGCCCGCAGCACGTCTGCGACTCGGGGAACTCGACGTCGTGGCCGAGGCGCCGCAGCAGCCGCACCATCGCCTTGCCGGTCCCCGGGAACATCGTGTCGTTGACGCAGGTGAGGAACAGCGCGACTTTCACGGGGAGCCTCCAAGGGCCGACCGGCTGGACTCGCGGACCACCAGCTCGGGCTGGAACATGACCTGCTGGTGGGCGTGCCCGCCCGACTCGTCGCACTCCTCCAGCAGCAGCTCGGTCGCGATGCGGCCGAGCTGGTAGGTGGGCTGCCGCACCGAGCTGAGCGGGACGGCGGCCGCGGCCGAGAACTCGATGTCGTCGTACCCGATCAGCGCCACGTCACCCGGCACCTTGATCCCGGCCTGCAGCAGCACGCGCAGCACGCCGAGCGCGAGCAGGTCGTTGGCGCAGAAGATCGCGTCCGGCAGCGGCGGGCCCGCCTCCAGCAGCCGCCGCGCCGCCTCCTGCCCGCCCCGCGCGTTCATCGCGCCGACCGCGACCTCGCGCAGCGCGTCGCGGCCGAGCCCGGCGGCGCGCAGCGCCCGCAGCGCGCCCTTGCGGCGGTCGGCGCACTGGCGCAGCACCGTCGGCCCGGTGACGAACGCCAGCGTGCGGGCGCCGGCGTCCAGCAGCTCGCCGGCGGCCAGCTCCCCGCCCGCGACGTCGTCGACGGCGACCGAGCACTGGTTGGCGCGCGGGGTCGGGTGGTCGAGCAGCACCACCGGGACGCCGCGGTCGCGCAGCCGGTCGGCGGTCTCGCCGTCGTCGCCGACCGGGGTCAGCAGCACGCCGCGGACCCGCTGCTCGGCGAACACCCGCAGGTTGCGCTGCTCCCGCTCGTCCGACTCGCCCGAGGAGGACAGGATGACCGCGTAGCCGCGCTCGCTGGCGGCCTCCTCCACGCCGCGCGCCACGTCGGTGAAGAACGGGTTGGCGAGGTCGAGGACCATCAGCCCGATCGTGCTGCTGTGCCCGGCGCGCAGCGTGGACGCCGAGCCGTTGCGGACGAAGCCGAGCTCGCGGATCGCCTGCTCGACGCGGGCGCGGGTCGCCGCCGCCACCCGCTCGGGCCGGTTGAGCACGTTGGACACGGTGCCCGGGGAGACCCCGGCGCGCGCCGCGACCTGCTTGATGCCGACCGTCCTGCTCAGCGGCTCGGGACGGCCGGTGTCGTCTGTGCTCAATCCGTGTGCCCCCGGTCCGGTCCGCCGCCTGTGTCGCCGCTCACTCTGGGACATGTCATTAAAACGTGTCAACCCCGGATCGGGCCCGGTGGACGGGCAAACCTCGCTGGCCGGTCCCGGCCGGAGGTGACTTCGAAAAACGTGCGGGCCCTTGCCCGGACGGGGTTTTCGCAGCCTCGGGCGGGGCCGGCCGCAAGCTTCCCTCTTGACGGGTGTCCCGGCTCACATCTAGCGTCCTCCGCAACATCAAGTTAAAACGTTTTTCATCCCCCGGAAACCGACGTCCCCCGCGAGGAGGGCCGACATGAGTGCACCCGGCCGGTCGGCACCGCCGACATTGGCCCTGGTCAACGTCAGCAAATCGTTCGGCGCCGTGCGCGCCCTGCAGGGCGTCACGCTGGAGCTGCACGCGGGCGAGGTGCACGCGCTCGCCGGCGAGAACGGCGCCGGCAAGTCCACGGTCGTAAAAACGTTCGCAGGGGTGCACCGCCCCGACACGGGCGAGGTGCGGGTGGACGGGGAGCCGGCGGCCTTCCACGGCCCCGCCGACGCGCAGGCCGCGGGCGTCGCCGTCATCTACCAGGAGCCCACGCTGTTCCCCGACCTGTCGGTCGCCGAGAACATCTTCATGGGCCGCCAGCCGCGCGCCGCGCTCGGCCGCATCGACCGCCGCGCCATGCACGCGCGGACGGCGCAGCTGTTCGAGCGGCTCGGCGTCGCGCTGGACCCGCAGCAGCCCGCCCGCGGCCTGTCGATCGCCGACCAGCAGGTCGTCGAGATCGCCAAGGCCATCTCCCGGGACGCGCGCGTGCTCATCATGGACGAGCCCACCGCCGCGCTCACCGGCCAGGAGGTCGCCCGCCTGTTCGCGGTGACCCGCACGCTGCGCGAGCAGGGCTGCGCGGTGCTGTTCATCTCGCACCGGCTCGAGGAGATCTTCGAGCTGTGCCAGCGCGTCACCACCCTGCGCGACGGCGCCTACGTCGGCACCGACATGGTCGCCGACCTCACCCCCGACGACCTCGTCCGCCGGATGGTCGGCCGCGACCTCGACGCGCTCTACCCCAAGCAGGACGTGACGCCCGGCGAGGTCGCGCTGACGGTGCGCCGCCTCACCCGCGAGGGCGCCTTCACCGACGTCTCCTTCGAGGTCCGCCGCGGCGAGATCGTCGCGCTGGCCGGGCTGGTCGGCGCCGGCCGCAGCGAGGTCGCCCGCGCGATCTTCGGGGTGGACCGCTGGGACGCCGGCGCCGTCGAGGTCGCGGGCCGCGCGCTGCCGGCCGGCAGCCCCACCGCCGCGATGTCGGCGGGGCTCGCGCTCGTCCCCGAGGACCGCCGCCAGCAGGGCCTCGTCATGGACATGTCCATCGAGCGGAACATGGGCCTCACCCAGCTGAGGACGCTGCGCCGCGCCACCGGGCGCGGCGGGCTCATCTCCCGCAGGGTCGAGCGGGACCGCGCCGCCGACTGGGCGCTGCGGCTCCAGCTCAAGTACGCCCGCCTCAGCGACGCCGTCGGCGTCCTGTCCGGCGGCAACCAGCAGAAGGTCGTGCTCGCCAAGTGGCTCGCCACCGAGCCCACCGTGCTGATCGTGGACGAGCCGACCCGCGGCATCGACGTCGGCACCAAGGCCGAGGTGCACCGGCTGCTGTCGGAGCTGGCCGCGCAGGACCTCGCGGTGCTGATGATCTCCTCCGACCTGCCGGAGGTGCTCGGCATGGCCGACCGGATCCTCGTCATGCACGAGGGCCGGCTCACCGCCGAGATCGCCCGCGCGGACGCGACCGAGGAGAACGTGATGGCCGCCGCGACCGGGCGTGCGGGGACGGGGAAGGCGGCCTGATGACCGTGCTCACGGAGAGTCCGGCGCGGCCGGGCGGGGCGGGCGGCTCCGCCGGCGGCGGCCGGCGGCTGGTCGAGCTGGTGCTGCGCGCCCGCGAGATGAGCATCCTCGGCGCCCTCGTCGTGCTCGTCGTCGCCACGACGATCGCGAACCCGCGGTTCCTGTCCGGGCAGGGCGTCAAGGACATCTTCCTCAACGCCTCCATCCTGGTGCTGCTCGCCGTCGGGCAGACGCTCGTCGTCGTCACCCGCAACATCGACCTGTCGGTCGGCTCCCTGGTGGGGCTCGTCGCGTTCAGCGCCGGCAAGTTCGCCGCCGGCGGCGACCGCCACGTCGTGCTCGTCCTGGTGTTCGGCGTCGCGATCGGGCTGGTCTGCGGGCTGGTCAACGGCCTGCTCGTCAGCTTCCTGCGGGTCCCCTCCCTCGTCGTCACCCTCGGCACCTTGTACGTGATCCAGGGCCTGGACTACCGCATCGCACACGGCGAGCAGATCGGCGCCGCCGACCTGCCCGCCTCGGTGCTGAGCCTCGGCAACGACGGGATCCTCGGCGTCCCCTACCTGCCGATCATCACCGTCGCGGTGATGCTGGCGGCCGGGTACTACCTGCGGTCCTACTCCGCCGGCCGCGAGTTCTACGCGATCGGGTCCAGCCCGGAGGCCGCGCGCCTGGCCGGCGTGCCGATCCGCCGCCGCGTCCTCACCGCCTACCTCGTCAGCGGCGCGCTCGCCGGCCTCGCCGGGGTGCTGTGGCTCGCCCGCTTCGGCACCGTCGTCGCGGACGCCGCGAACGGCTGGGAGCTGAAGGTCGTCGCCGCGGTCGTCGTCGGCGGCGTCGCCATCACCGGCGGCGTCGGCACCGTGTGGGGCGCGGCGCTCGGCGGGCTGCTGCTCACCACCATCGGCAGCGTGCTGGTGGTGCTCAAGGTCAACTCGTTCTGGCAGGACGCGATCACCGGCGTCCTGCTGCTGCTGGCCATCAGCGTCGACCGGCTGCTGGCGCTGCGCGTCACCCGGGCGCTGAAACAGCGGTCGCTCGAATCGTCCGCGCACCGCGACGTCGCCGCCCCGGCCGAGCCGGCCGCGGCCGCCCCGGCGGAGAAGGAGGGACGGTCATGAGCCGCCTCGGAGGGCTGGTGCGGTGGGAGACCGCCGTCACCGCCCTGCTGGTCCTGGTGTTCGCGAGCGGCGCCGGGTTCTCGCCCGACTTCGCGAACAACGACAACCTGTCGTTCGCGCTGGACGACCTGTCGGAGATCGCGCTGATCGCGCTGCCGATGACGCTGCTGGTCGTGTGCGGGCAGGTGGACCTGTCGGTCGCCTCGATCCTCGGCCTGTGCAGCGCGCTCACCGGCAAGATGTGGGACGGCGGCATGGCCATCGAGACGATCATTCCGATCGTGCTCGCCGTCGGCCTGGTCTGCGGCCTCGTCAACGGGCTGCTGGTGACGAAGCTCGGGCTGCCGTCCCTGGCCGTGACGATCGGCACGATGACCCTCTACCGGGGCCTCGCCTACGTCACGCTCGGCACCGGCGCGATCTCCGAGTTCCCGGCCGCGTACACCGACCTGGCGACGTCCTCGATCCCGGGCACGCCGATCCCGTACCCGATCGCGCTGTTCGTCGTGCTCGCCGTCGTCACCGGCGTCGTCCTGCACGCGACCGGCATCGGGCGGTCGCTGTTCGCGATCGGCGCGCAGGAGGACGCCGCCTACTTCGCCGGCATCCGCGTCAAGCGCATCAAGCTGCTGCTGTTCGTGGTGTCCGGGCTGGTCGCCGGGTTCGCCGGCATCGTCTACACGCTCCGCTACGGCAGCGCCCGCGCCGACAACGGGCTCGGCCTGGAGCTCACCGTCATCGCGGCGGTGCTGCTCGGCGGCATCGACTTCGACGGCGGCAAGGGCACCCTCGGCGGCGTCATCGCGGCCGTGCTGCTCATCGGCCTGCTCCGCAACCTGCTGATGCTCAACGACGTCCCCACCGAGGTCCAGTCGATCGTCACCGGGCTGCTGCTCATCATCAGCGTCCTCACGCCGCGGCTGATCGCCGTGGTCCGCGAGACCCGAGGCAGGCGGCGGGGCGCGCGACCCGCGGCTCCCGCCGCCGCCCCCTGACCCTCCATGAGACACGTCCCCCCGCCGCGTCCCACCGCACCCCCGAAAGGCATCGTGATGACCATTCGTCCGCGCGTCCCGCGCCGGCTGGCGGCCGTCGCCACGGCGAGCGTCCTGGCCCTCAGCATGGCCGCCTGTGGCGGCACCACCAAGAACGACTCCGACTCCGGGGACGCCAAGGCGGCCGGCGGCAACGCCACCGCGAACCCGAACGCGCCCCTGAAGAAGGGCCTGAAGCTGGCGTTCCTGCCCAAGCAGGTCAACAACCCGTACGAGACGATCGTCGACAAGGCCGGCATCGAGGCGGCCAAGGAGTTCGGCGGCGAGGCCAAGGAGGTCGGCCCGTCCGACGCGTCCGCGTCCTCCCAGGTCTCCTACATCAACACGCTCGTCCAGCAGCGCCACGACGCGATCCTGATCGCCGCCAACGACGAGAACGCGGTGTGCGGCCCGCTCAAGCAGGCCATGGCCAAGAACATCAAGATCGTCGCCTACGACTCCGACACCAACCCCGAGTGCCGGGACGTGTTCATCAACCAGGCGAGCTCGGAGGAGATCGGCCGCAGCGAGGTCAAGCTGCTCGCCGAGCAGATCGGCCACGAGGGCGAGATCGCGATCCTGTCGGCGACGGCGAACGCCACGAACCAGAACACCTGGATCAAGTTCATGCAGGACGAGCTGAAGAAGCCCGAGTACGCCAAGATGAAGCTCGTCAAGATCGCCTACGGCGACGACGACGACCAGAAGTCGTTCCAGCAGACCCAGGGCCTGCTGCAGGCGTACCCGAACCTCAAGGGCATCATCTCGCCGACCACGGTCGGCATCGCCGCCGCGGCCCGCTACATCTCCGGCTCCAAGTACAAGGGCAAGGTCGCGCTGACCGGCCTCGGCACCCCCGACCAGATGCGCAAGTTCGTCAAGGACGGCACGGTCAAGGAGTTCGAGCTCTGGGACCCCAAGAACCTCGGCTACCTGTCCTCCTACGCGGCGGCGGCGCTGGCGTCCGGCCAGATCACCGGCGCGCAGGGCGAGAAGTTCACGGCCGGCAAGCTCGGCGAGCGCACGATCGGCGCCAACGGCGAGGTGATCCTCGGCCCGCCCACGGTGTTCGACGCCAAGAACATCGACCAGTACCACTTCTGATGAGCGGAGCGAACCGGGGGGTGTGGGGGGTCGTCCCCCCCACAGAGGGACTGATCGCATGTCCGAACGCATGAAGCGCGTCTGCTTCCTGCTGAAGGTCAGGCAGGACCGCCTGGAGGAGTACAAGCTGCGCCACCAGGCGGTCTGGCCCGACATGCTCACCGCCCTGCGCGACTCCGGCTGGCACAACTACTCGCTGTTCCTGCGGAAGGACGGCCTCCTCGTCGGCTACCTGGAGACCGACGACTTCGAGGCCGCCCAGGAGGCGATGGCCCGCACCGAGGTGAACGCCCGGTGGCAGGCGGAGATGGCGCAGTACTTCGAGGACCTCGACGGCCGCCCCGATGAGGGCATGCGGCCGCTCGACGAGGTCTTCCACTTGGATTGAGAGGTAACTCGTGACAGACACCCGCGCGGTCAAGGACGCCTTGCGCCGCCAGCAGATCGAGACTCCCTCGTGGGCGTACGGGAACTCGGGGACCCGGTTCAAGGTCTTCGCCCAGCGGGGCGTGCCGCGCACCCCGCAGGAGAAGATCGACGACGCCGCGCAGGTGCACCGGTTCACCGGCGTCGCGCCCAGCGTGGCCGTCCACATTCCCTGGGACAGGGTGGACGACTACGCCGCGCTGGCCGCGCACGCCGAGGAGCGCGGCGTGCGGATCGGCGCGGTGAACACCAACGTGTTCCAGGACGACGACTACATGCTCGGCAGCGTCACCAACCCCGACCCGGCCGTCCGCCGCAAGGCCCTGGACCACCTGCTCGAAGCGGTCGACATCATGGACCAGACCGGGTCGCGCGACCTGAAGCTGTGGTTCTCCGACGGCACCAACTACCCGGGGCAGGACGACATCCGCGCCCGCCAGGACCGGATGGCCGAGGCCCTGGCCGCAGTGTACGAGCGGCTCGGCGACGACCAGCGGTTCCTGCTGGAGTACAAGCTGTTCGAGCCGGCGTTCTACATGACCGACCTGCCGGACTGGGGTGCCTCCTACGCGCACTGCGTGAAGCTCGGCCCGAAGGCGCAGGTCGTGGTGGACACCGGGCACCACGCGCCCGGCACCAACATCGAGTTCATCGTGGCGTTCCTGCTGCGCGAAGGGAAGCTCGGCGGGTTCGACTTCAACTCCCGCTTCTACGCCGACGACGACCTGATGGTGGGCGCCGCCGACCCGTTCCAGCTGTTCCGGATCATGTACGAGGTGGTGCGCGGCGGCGGCTACGACGCCGCGACCGGCGTGGCGTTCATGCTCGACCAGTGCCACAACATCGAGCCGAAGATCCAGGGCCAGATCCGCTCGGTGATGAACGTGCAGGAGGCCACCGCGAAGGCGCTGCTGGTGGACGCCGATGCGCTGCGCGCCGCGCAGGAGGCCGGTGACGTCCTTGAGGCGAACGCGGTGTTCATGGACGCCTACAACACCGACGTCCGCCCGCTGCTCGCCGAGCTGCGCGAGGAGATGGGCCTGCACCCGGACCCGGTCGCCGCCTACAAGGCGTCCGGTTACTACGAGCGCGTCGTCGCCGAGCGCAAGGACGGCCACGCCGCCGGCTGGGGCGCCTGAACAGGTGAAGGAGACCGAACCGATGACTTCCACCCCGCCCGAGGTGGAGCAGCTGCTGGACCGCGCCAACACCCTCGGTGCGGATCCCCGCAACACCAACTACGCGGGCGGCAACGCGTCCGCGAAGGGCACGGTCACCGACCCGGTGACGGCCCGCGACGTCGAGCTGATGTGGGTGAAGGGCTCCGGCGGCGACCTCGGCACCCTCACCGAGAAGGGCCTGGCCGTGCTGCGGCTGGACCGGATGCGCGCCCTCGTGGACGTCTACCCGGGCGTCGAGCGCGAGGACGAGATGGTCGCCGCGTTCGACTACTGCCTGCACGGCAAGGGCGGCGCGGCGCCGTCCATCGACACCGCCATGCACGGCCTGGTCGAGGCCGCGCACGTCGACCACCTGCACCCCGACTCCGGCATCGCGATCGCGACCGCCGCCGACGGGGAGGAGCTGACCCGGCGGATCTTCGGCGACCGGGTGGCGTGGGTGCCGTGGCGGCGGCCCGGCTTCCAGCTGGGCCTGGACATCGCCGAGATCAGGCGCGCCAACCCGCAGGCGATCGGGGTGATCCTCGGCGGGCACGGCATCACCGCGTGGGGCGACACGAGCGAGGAGTGCAAGGCCAACTCGCTCGACATCATCCGCACCGCCGAGGCGTACATCGCCGAGCACGGCAAGGCCGACCCGTTCGGCGAGGTGATCCACCCGACGCTGCCGGAGGACGAGCGGCACGCGCGCGCCGCCGAACTGTTCCCGCTGATCCGCGGCCTGGCGTCCACGGACCGGCCGCAGGTCGGGCACTACACCGACGGCGAGGCCGTCCTCGACTTCGTCTCCCGCGCCGAGCACCCGCGGCTCGCGGCGCTCGGCACGTCCTGCCCGGACCACTTCCTGCGCACCAAGGTCGCGCCGATGGTCCTGGACCTGCCGCCGGACGCCCCGCTCGACGAGGCCAAGGCCCGGCTGAGGGAGCTGCACGCCGCCTACCGCGAGGAGTACGCGGCGTACTACGCGCGGCACGCCACCGCCGGCTCCCCGGCGATGCGCGGCGCGGACCCGGCGATCGTGCTGGTGCCCGGCGTCGGGATGTTCTCCTTCGGCGCGAACAAGCAGACCGCGCGGGTCGCCGGCGAGTTCTACGTCAACGCGATCAACGTGATGCGGGGCGCGGAGGCGCTGTCGTCGTACGCGCCGATCGATGAGGCGGAGAAGTTCCGCATCGAGTACTGGGAGCTGGAGGAGGCCAAGCTCCGCCGGATGCCGAAGCCGAAGCCGCTCGCCACCCGCGTCGCGGTCGTCACCGGCGGCGGCTCGGGCATCGGCGCCGCCACCGCCCGCCGCCTCGCCGCCGAGGGCGCCTGCGTCGTCGTCGCCGACCGGGACCTCGCCGCCGCCGAGAAGGTCGCGGCGGAGCTCGGCGCCGGCGCCCTGCACGCGTCGGACGCCGCCATCGCCGTCGCGGTCGACGTGACCTCCGAGGAGGAGATCGCCGCCGCCGTCCGCGCAGCGGTCCTGGCGTTCGGCGGGGTGGACCTCGTCGTCAACAACGCCGGCCTGTCGATCTCCAAGCCGCTGCTGGACACGACCGCCGCCGACTGGGACCTGCAGCACGACGTCATGGCGCGCGGCTCGTTCCTGATGTCCCGCGAGACCGCCCGCGTGATGGTCGAGCAGGGCATGGGCGGCGACATCGTCTACATCGCGTCCAAGAACGGCGTGTTCGCCGGGCCGAACAACATCGCCTACGGCGCCACCAAGGCCGACCAGGCGCACCAGGTGCGGCTGCTGGCCGCCGAGCTCGGCGAGCACGGCATCCGCGTCAACGGCGTCAACCCCGACGGGGTGGTGCGCGGCTCCGGCATCTTCGCCGGCGGCTGGGGCGCCAAGCGCGCCGCCGTCTACGGAGTGGAGGAGGAGAAGCTCGGCGAGTTCTACGCCCAGCGGACGCTGCTGAAGCGCGAGGTGCTGCCCGAGCACGTCGCGGCCGCCGTCTTCGCCCTCACCGGCGGGGACCTGACCCACACCACCGGACTGCACATCCCCGTGGACGCCGGCGTCGCCGCCGCCTTCCTGCGCTGATCACCGCCGCAAAGGGCCGGCCGATGGCCCGGACCACACCGCCGCGGTGCTGTCACCACCGCGGCGGTACCACCCGTCCGAGCCACCGGCCGTCCCGTCGGGCCCGCTCTACCAAGAGGAACCCGGAAGGATAACGATGTCACCAGCGAAAAGGTTCGCCCGATCCCGCGTATCCGTCATCACTTCCCTGAGCCTGGGGGCCGCCGCCCTCGTCGCGGTACCGGCCGGCGCCGCCGCGGCGGCGCCCCGCGACCCCCTCGGACTGCCGTCCCTGTCGAGCGCCGACCGCTACATCCTCGCCCCCTCCGGCCGGACGGTCCGCCCGGTGAAGGCCGCCGAGTCGTACGGGCTGAACGCCGACCACGTGACCGCCGCCTCCGAGACATCGGAGAAGGAAGGGCATGACCTGGACGCCGGAACGTCCACCACCGCCAAGGCCGACGGCGTCATGACCCGCCAGACGGGTGCCAAGGCGGGGGCCGGCTTCGGTTACCGCATGCGCGTCGCGCCCGGGCACGGCCCCGTCACCCTCCGGGTAGAGGAGGCGGGCAGCGCCACCGCCCACTACGAGGTGCTGGTGAACGGCGAGGTCGTCCACGAGCGCAAGCCCGACCCGGCGCAGGCCGGCGTGTGGAGCGGCGACAAGGCGGGCCTCGTCCACTACGACGTCGCGGTCCCGGCGAGACTCGTCCGCTCCGCCGGCGACATCAGGGTCACCTTCCGCAACACCGCGAACCCTGGGCCGGGCGCCCGCATCCACGCCGTCTGGACGCTGCAGCAGGGCGGCCGCGCCCCGGCGGCTCCCTACGGCGGGACGGTCCAGAACCCATCCGGCGCGTTTCGCCAAGGCGGCACCACGCTCACCTCCAACGAGTACGGCCGCCCCTACGTCATCTACGACTTCGGCAAGGAGGTCGGCGGGCAGATCCAGGTCACGGCCGACGTCCGCAAGGGCACGCCCAGGCTCGGCCTGGCGTTCAGCGAGAGCGCGCAGTACCTCACCACCGCGTCCGACTACAGCCAGGACCCGGTCGGCCTCGCCACCGAGACCCACTACCTCGACACCGAGGCCGGACGCACCGCCATGACCGACCCGGTGATCCGGGGCGGGTTCCGCTACCTCATGGTCTTCCTGGACGGCCCCGGCGAGGTGAAGCTGTCCGACCTGCGGCTCAAGTTCACCGCCGACCCCGCCAACCCCGACCTGGACGGCTACAAGGGCGCGTTCCTGTCCAGCGACGACACCCTGAACCGGCTCTGGTACGCGGGCGCCTACACCGTGCAGATGGCGACGATCGACCCGACGACCGGGCGCCCCTACCCCGGCAAGGAGGGACCGGTCCGCAACGACGCGATCGTCGGCGACGGCGACAGCATCATCAGCGACGGCGCCAAGCGCGACCGGATGATCTGGGGCGGCGACAACGCCGTCGCCGACGCGGTGTCGTACCTGACCACCGGGCAGTCGGCGCCGTCCGCCAACGCCGTCGCGTTCATGGCGAAGGGGCAGGCGGCCAACGGCCAGATCCCCGGGCTCTACCTCACCGAAGAGTTCGGCTACAACATGAACTGGGGCGAGTACGCGGCCTGGTGGGTCGACAACTACTGGACGCACTACCTCTACACCGGCGACGGCGACTTCCTCACCACGTGGTACGGCGCGATGAAGAGGAACGTCGCGTGGCTGGAGTCGAACGCCGGCGACGACGGGCTCCTCACCATGAAGGGCGCGGGCGGGACCTGGGGCTACGGCAACGACGCCGGCGGCACGTACGTCTCGTCCCTGTACGTCAAGGTGCTCGGGCAGGCGGCGCGGGCCGCCGAGGCCAAGGGCGAGCCCGAGCTCGCCAAGACCTACCGCGAGCACGCGGCCCGCACCGCCAAGGCGATCAACGACCACCTCTGGGACCCGGCCGCCGGCGCCTACAAGGTCAGCAAGTCAGACGGCAACCACCCGCAGGACGGCAACGCCATGGCCGTCGTGGCGGGCGTCGCCACCGGCGACCGCGCCCAGGCGGTGCTGAAGTTCTTCGGCGACGGCCTCGCCAACCCGCACGGCGACCTGACCGTCGACAAGCCCGGCGGCGTCGTCCCGCAGTACATCAGCCCGTTCGTGTCCTCCCAGTCGCTGCTCGCGCACTCCGCCGAGCAGGACATGGCGGGCGCGATGTCGCTGCTGCGCCGCACCTGGTACCCGATGCTCGGCAAGGCGCAGCCCGGCACGCTCTGGGAGAACGTCAGCCCGGCGGGCGCGCCGCAGCTCGGCTCCTACACGAGCCTGTCGCACGGGTGGGCCGCCGCGCCGACGTCGTTCCTGACCAACCAGGTCCTCGGCGTCGCCCCGACGTCGGGCGGCTTCGGGACGTTCACCGTCCTGCCGCACCCGGTGAACGGCCTGCGCTGGGCCGAGGGACGCGTCCCCACACCGCGCGGCGACATCACCGCCGCGTGGAAGCGGCACGGCGGGACGTTCACGCTCCGCGTCGCCGCGCCCTCCGGCTCCACCGCCACCGCCGGAGTCCCCGCGCAGGGCGCCGCCGAAGTCCGCGTCAACGGAAAGGTCGTGTGGCGCGACGGGCGCTCGGTGAAGCCGGGCGTCACCGTCCGCGACGGTCTCGTGCAAGTCCCCGGACTGACCGGCACGTCCATCCTGACCGCCTCCCGCTGACCTGGAGTGATGATGGTTCCCCCCAAGACCGTCCGCCGTTCCCTCGTCCGCGCCGCCGTGGCCGCCGCCCTCACGGTCACCAGCACCGCCTCGCTCGCGCTCCCCGCCGTCGCCGCGCCGCACCCGAAGGGCCCCTGGCAGGACGACTCCTACACCCCGCGCCCCGGCCAGTGGCGGCCCTACGTCCTCGCCCCGGCCGGCCGCGACGTCAAGCCCGTCAAGGTGTTCAAAGCCGACCCGCGGCAGGGCGGCATCGAAGGCTCCCCGGAGGGGGCGCTGAAGAAGGGCGGGGCGTCGGTCCGGCTCACCGGTGCCGCCGACCGGGCGGGCTCCCCGCTGCTGATCGTCGACTTCGGCAAGGAGGTCGCCGGGCACCTGAAGGTCCGCGTGAAGGGCGCGACCGGGAACCCGAAGCTGCGCGCCTGCTTCTCCGAATCGGTGCAGTACATGGCGCTGGCCCCCGACGCCAACGGCGGCCAGGGCAAGATCGCCCCCGGTTGCGACACCGCCAACATCTGGAACGGCTTCCCCGGCCAGCCCTACACCGAGGACACCGACAGCCACGCCCTCCCGCTGGACGGCGTCGCGCTGCCCGGCACCGTCCGCGACGGGGCGCTGCGCGGCGGGTTCCGCTACGCGACCCTCTTCCTCGACGGCCCCGGCAGCGTCGACATCGACGCCGTCTCGCTGGACTTCACCGCCGCGCCCGACCAGCGCGACCTGGACGGCTACCGCGGCCACTTCCTCTCCAGCGACGACCTGCTCAACAAGGTCTGGTACGCGGGCGCCTACACCGTGCAGATCAACACCGGCGCGCCGAACACGGCGAAGAAGTGGCCGTACGCGCCGGGCGAGGGCGACCACGCCGACGCCCCCGTCCCGCACGCCGACCCGAACACCTCCGTCATCTACGACGGCGGCAAGCGCGACCGGATCGTCTGGCAGGGCGACCTCGCCGTCCAGGCGCCCGTCGCCTACGTCAGCACCTACGACATGGGCGCGGTCGACAACTCGCTGTCCTCGCTCGCCGCCCAGCAGCTCCCGGACGGCTACGTGCCCGCCGCCAGCCTCGTCGGCCAGCACAACCAGAACGAGCTGCGCACCTACGGCGAGTACGTGACCTGGTTCGTGACCAACATGTACGACCACTGGTGGTACACCGGCGACCGCGCCTACCTCGACAAGTGGTGGCCGCAGCTCACCAAGGCGACCGCCTGGCTGGAGTCGGTGCGCGCCGGCGACGACAAGGGCCTGATCGCCTTCCAGGAGTCCGGCTCCTGCGGCCACTACGGCTACTCCAACTGCGGCCACGAGACCTACGTCAACGCCCTCTACGCCCGCAACCTGCAGCAGATGGCGGCGATGGCGAAGGCGCGCGGCGACGCGTCCGCCGCCCGGACCTACGCCGCCCGGTCCGCCGAGGTGAAGAAGGCCGTCAACGACCAGCTGTGGGACGACAAGGCCGGCGCCTACCGGCTGTCCCGCGAGATCCCCGGCGCCTACCCGCAGGACGGCAACGTCACCGCCGTCCTCACCGGCATCGCCGGCGGCGACCGCGCCGAGCGGGCACTGGCCTACCTGCGCGCCAACAACTGGACGGACATCGGATCGCTGACGGTCTCGCAGTCCACCCCCAACCCGAGCCTCCCGCCGTTCTACGCGCCGCTGCCGAGCGGGTTCGAAGCCGACGCGCGCCTGGAGACCGGCGACGCGTCCGGCCTGGAGCTGATCCGCAACTACTGGGGCCACCAGCTCCGGCAGGACCCGGGGTCGACGTTCTGGGAGCACATGCAGCCGGACGGCACCCCCAACCTGAAGCAGTTCTCCAGCCTCGCGCACGGCTGGGCGGCGCAGCCGACCGTCACGCTCAGCACGAAGGTCCTCGGCGTGCGGCCCGCCGCCCCCGGGTACGCCTCCTGGGCCGTGGTGCCGTTCACCGGGGACCTGGCGTGGGCCGAGGGCACCGTTCCGACCCCGCACGGCGACATCGCCGCGTCCTGGCGCAGGACCGGCAACGGCTTCCAGCTCAAGGTCACCGCGCCGCGCGGCACCGAGGGCCGCCTGGCCGTCCCGGTCGGCCCGTCCACCCGCCGCGTCACCCTCGACGGCCGGACGGTCTGGGCCGGGGGCAAGGCGACCGCGCGCGGCGTGTCCGGCGACGGCAGGTACGTCTACGTGGACGGAGCGTCCGCCGGGCGCCACATTCTCACGGCCCGTTAGTCCGAGAAAAGGAGAGGAATGGCAGACATCACAGCGCCGCCGCCCGTCAAGGTCGGCCTCGTCGCCGGGGGGCTCGGCGCCTACTGGCCGCAGTTCCCCGACCTGCTGCCGCAGCTGAAGCGGTCCGCCGAGCGCGTCTCGGAGCGGATGCGCGGGCTCGGCGCGGAGGTCGTCGACGTCGGCTTCATCTCCGACGCGCAGGAGGGCGCGGCGGCGGCCGAGCGGCTCCGCGCGGCCGGCTGCGACATCATCGTCGGCTTCCTCACCACCTACATGACCGCGTCGATGCTGGTCCCGGTCGCGCAGCGGGCGGACGCGCCGGTGCTGCTGATCAACCTGCAGCCGACCGAGTCGATGGACCACGCCACGTTCGACACCGGCCAGTGGCTCGCCTACTGCGGCGCCTGCCCGCTGCCGGAGATGGCGAACGCGTTCGAGCGCTGCGGCGTCCCGTTCCGCTCCGTGTCCGGCTACCTGGAGGACGAGCGGGCCTGGGCGAAGATCGGCCGCTGGGTGCGGGCCGCCGGGGTCCGCGCGGCGCTGCGCCGCGGCCGGCACGGCCTGATGGGCCACCTGTACCCGGGGATGCTGGACGTCTCCACCGACCTGACCCTCGTCAGCGCCAACTTCGGCGGCCACGTCGAGGTGCTGGAGTTCGACGACCTGCGGGTGCGGGTGGAGAAGGTCACCGACGCCGAGACCGCGGCGAAGAAGGCCGAGGCGGAGAAGGTCTTCGAGCTGGACGCGTCCGTCAACGACGAGGACCTGACGTGGGCGGCCCGCGTCGCGGTCGGGCTCGACCGGCTCACCGCCGACTTCGCGCTGGACAGCCTCGCCTACTACCACCGGGGCCTGGACGGCGAGATCCACGAGCGGCTCGGCGCCGGGATGATCCTCGGCGCGTCGCTGCTCACCGCGCGCGGCGTCCCGGCGGCGGGGGAGTACGAGCTGCGCACGTCCCTCGCCATGCTGATCGCCGACCGGCTCGGCGCGGGCGGCTCGTTCACCGAGCTGCAGGCGCTGGACTTCCACCGCGGCCACGTCGAGATGGGCCACGACGGGCCCGCGCACCTGGCGATCAGCGCCCGCCGGCCGCTGCTGCGCGGCCTCGGCGTCTACCACGGCAAGCGCGGCTACGGCGTGTCGGTGGAGTTCGACGTCAAGCACGGCCCCGTCACCGCGTTCGGGATCGTGCAGCGCCGCGACGGCCGGTTCGCGCTCGTCGCGTCCGAGGGCGAGACCGTGGACGGGCCGCTGCTGCAGATCGGCAACACCACGTCCCGCGTCGACTTCGGCTGCGACCCCGGCGAGTGGACCGACGCGTGGTCCGCCTCCGGCATCTCCCACCACTGGGCCCTCGGCACCGGCCACATGGTCGCCGACCTGACGGCGCTCGCCGACCTCCTGGAGATCGAACTCGTCCATGTGAATCCCTGACCGACCACCTCTGACGGCGTGATCGGGGGATCCGCCCCACGGCGATGACGGGCGCAGGCCCGCGACCGGCCCCGGCCGGCCGCGGGTCCCGCTCGGCATGCCCGGAAGCGGACGACGCCCCCTCGCCCACCCCCGCGCAGTTCAGAGAGGACGCCATGACCGGTTCCCCGACGTCCCGCTCCACGACCTTTCGCACCACGACCTTTCGCACCAAGCCTCTCCGCTCCACGACCTTTCGACTGGCCGCGCTGACCGGTGCGGCCGCCGCCGCGGTGGCGCTGCCCGGCACGGCGCAGGCCGCCGTCGGCGCCGGGCACGCCCCGCAGGCCCCCGCCCGGCTCACCGTCGGCGACCAGGCCCGCCCGCTCAACGTGGAGGGGGCGCCGCTGTTCGGCTGGACGCCCCGCGACCGCGACCCCGGCGAGGTCCAGACCGCCTACGAGATCGCCGTCCGGGACGCGTCCGGCACGACCGTCTGGGACAGCGGGCGGGTCCGCTCCGGCGCCCAGGAGTACGTGAGGTACGCCGGGCCGGCGCTCGCCTCGGAGGCGTCCTACACCTGGACGGTCCGGACCTGGGACAGGACCGGAAAGCGCTCTCCCTGGGCGCGGCCCGCCGCGTTCGACACCGGCCTCGCCGACGGCGAATGGCGGGCCGCCTGGATCCGCCGCACCACCGGCGAGGCCGACGACTACACCCTCGCCCGCAAGGACTTCACCGTCGGAAAGTCGAAGGTCGTCCGGGCCCGCGTGCACATCGCCGCGGGCCAGCAGTACGCCCTGCACCTCAACGGCGAGACCGTCGACCACGGGCCCGCGTTCGAGTACCCCGACGACGGCTACTACCGGACGGTCGACGTCACCGCGAAGCTGAAGGCGGGCCAGGCCGCGACCATCGGCGCGCTCTACCACTGGTACGGCTCCGGGCAGGGGCGGCCGAAGGGCGAGCCGGGGCTGCTGGTCCGGCTCGTCATCGACCACGCCGACGGGACGCGGCAGACCGTCGTCACCGACGGGACGTGGCAGGTGGCGCGCGGCCCGTGGAAGAAGGCGCCCAAGCGCAACGGCGACGCCGGCGACTACGTCGAGGACATCGACGGGACCGCCGCGCCGCTCGGCTGGGACGCGCCCGGCTTCGACGCCTCCGCCTGGCAGGCCCCGCAGGTCGTCGGCGTCCACCCGGCGTCGGGCTTCACGCACCTCAAGGCGCAGGAGACCGCGCTCGCGCACCGCGCGGTGCGGCCGGTGAAGGTGACCCGGCTGGAGTCGGGGGCGCTGGTCGCCGACTTCGGCACGGTGATCCCGGCCGTGCCCGTCGTCCGCTTCCGCGACGGCGAGGCGGGACGGCACGTCGATATGCACGCCTCGTACATCCTCAACGCCGACGGCACCGTCTCCCGCTCCAAGGACGACAACCAGGACACCGACCTCGGCTTCGGCTACACCCAGCGCGACGGCGACCAGACGTTCCGGCCGCTGACCTACGTCGGGTTCCGGTACCTGGAGATCGCGCCGGGCTCCGGCGCGGAGCCGGACGGCATCTCGGCGGTCGTCCAGCACGACGAGGTGACGCGCAAGGGCGACCTGCGCACGTCCAACGCGGGGGTGGACGCCGCCTACGACCTGATGGCGCGGTCGGCGCTGTACGGGTCGCAGACGCAGTTCGTCGACACGCCGACCCGGGAGAAGGGCCAGTTCCTCGGCGACTCGGTGGACGTGTCGACCGCGATGATGGGCGCCTACGGGGAGCGGCGGCTGACGCGGCAGGCGATCCGCGAGTTCATCGCCTCGCAGGCGCGGTACTGGCCGGACGGCCGCCTCAACGCCGTCTACCCCAACGGCGACGGCAAGCGCGACATCCCCGACTACACCGAGATGTTCCCCGGCTGGGTGTGGGAGTACTACGAGCAGTCCGGCGACGCCGCCACCCTGGCCGAGGCGTACCCGGTGATGAGCGCGGTCGCCGGATACGTCCGCCGCTACATCGCGGACGGGACGGGCCTGGTCACGAACCTGGAGGGAGGGTCCGGGCAGTACAGGTACGGCATCATCGACTGGCCCGCGACCATGCGCTACGGCCACGACATGGACACCGCGGCCCGCACGGTCATCAACGTCCTCGGCGTGGACGTCCTGAACGCCACCGCCCGCGCCGCCGAGGCGCTCGGCAAGGCCGGCGACGCCGCCGCGTTCCGCGCCGACGCCGGAACCCTCACCGGCAGCATCAACGCCAGGCTCCGCCGGCCGGACGGCGTCTACATCGACGGGCTCAAGGCCGACGGCGCCCAGAGCGCGCACGCCTCGCAGATCGCCAACGCCTACGCGCTGGCCTACGGCGTCGCCCCCGCCGAGTCGCGCGGCGCGGTCGAGTCGTACATCGCCGGGCTCGGCCTGCGGATGGGGCCGATGACCGCGCACCGGCTCCTGGAGGCGCTCGCCGGACGCCCCGGCGACGTCGTCACCCGCCTCACCGACACCGAAGGGCCGGGCTGGGGCGACATCCTGGCGCGCGGCGGCACGTTCACCTGGGAGTCGTGGGACGCCCGCGAGACCGGGCAGAGCCTGTCCCACCCGTGGGGCGCCACCTCGCTCGTGGAGATCCAGCGGACCCTGCTCGGCGTGACCGTCACCACCCCGGCGTCGGCGGCCGTCCGGGTCAGGCCGCCGCTGACCGGGCTGGACCGGGCGTCCGGCACGGTCCCGGTCCAGCGCGGCGACGTCCGCGTCACCTGGAAGCGGAACGGCGGCGGGTTCTCGCTGGCCGTGGACGTCCCGGTGAACGTCCGCGCCGAGATCCACGTCCCGGCGCGGTCGGCCGCCGACGTGCGGGTCTCCGGGCCGGGCGCCGCCCGCTTCACCGGCATGAAGGACGGCTACGCCGTCTTCACCGTCGGCTCCGGCCACCTGGTCCTGCACTCGGACCACCGCTGAGGCGCCCGGATGAGCGAGCAGCCGGGAGGAAGGCCCGCGTCAGGCCCGGTCCAGCCGGACGGCCTGGCCGATGTAGTCGCGCAGCGCCGTCTCGTCGATTCGGTCGAGCGTCTTGATCTTGACGTGGCGGGTCTTCTTCCCGACGCCCTGCAGCAGCCCGTGCGCGTCCTCGAACTCGGCGCCGCGCTCGAAGGCGAAGGTCAGGTGGGTCTTGCTCTGGCTGATCACCGCGAGGACCTTCGTCCCGCGCCAGGCGGGGGAGCCGTAGGTGAGGCACTCGGCGGCGTCCGGCGCCTCCTCGGCCATCAGCGCCCGCAGCTTCGCGAGGATCTCGGCGTACTCGGGGTCGAGCTTGGTCGCGGCATAGGTGTCGATCTCGCTGCCCATGACGTGGGTCCCTTCGAGGCGGTGGTGCGTTCCGTGCGTCCCACCATATAGTCACGAATCTTGACGGTCAATATCTCTTACCAATTCCCGCTCCAGTCACCCACCCCCCGTTCGAACGACGGCTGAGGAGCCTCAGATGAACGAGTTGTCCAGAAGAAGGTTCGTGCAGGCGGGCGGCGTCGCCACGGCGGCGGTCACGGCGGGCGGCGCGGTCGCTCTGCCCGCGTCGGCGGCGCCGGCCCCGGGGAAGGCCCGGACGCTGCGTCCCGCCGATCTGCAGGTCGGCCACCTGCCGTCGCCGCTCGGGATCGACGCCGAGCGGCCGACGCTGAGCTGGCGGTTCACCGCCGGGCCGCGCAACGCCGTCCAGTCGGCGTACCAGGTGCGGGTCGCCACGTCGCGGGACCGCCTCGATCGCCCCGACCTGTGGGACTCGGGCAAGGTCGGCGGCGCCGCCGTGTCGGCCGTCTACGCCGGACGGGCGCTGAAGTCCCGCGAGCGGGCGATTTGGCAGGTCCGGGTGTGGGACGGGGACGGCCGCGCGTCCGCGTGGAGCGAGCCGTCCCACTTCGAGATGGGCCTGCTCGCCGCCGCGGACTGGACGGCCCAGTGGATCGGGAACGCGGCGTGGTCCGCCGACCCCGAGCCGTCGCCCGCGGTGATCACGTTCCCGGCGCGGACGGCCCGCTACGTCCGGCTGGACGTGACGCGGCTCGGCCTGCCGATCAAGGAGGGCTGGCCGTACAAGGTGTCGCGGCTCCAGCTCGCCGAGATCCAGGTGCTGGACGGGGCGTCCGGCGCGAACCTGGCGGCCGGGGCGGCCGTGACCGCGTCCGAGAGCTACACGGTCGGCGGCCAGTGGGAGCCGAAGGCCGTCACGGACGGCTCGCTCACCAGCGACACCGCCCCCTTCGGCTACACGAGCATGGAGCGGCGTGAGCAGGACCTCGCCGAGCCCGTCTGGATCCAGCTCGACCTCGGCGAGGAGAAGGCGTTCGACCGCGTCCTGCTCTACCCGCGCACCGACGTGACGACCGACGACGGGAGGACGGCCAACTTCCCGGAGGACTTCACCGTCCGGACCTCTGGCGACGGCACGGCGTTCGACACGGCCGCCGCGGTGGAGGGGCAGGAGGCGCCGCCGCCGCTGCACCGGCAGCCCGAGGCGCTCCCCGTCTTCAGGCGAGAGTTCACGGTCGGCAAGCGCGTCCGCTCGGCACGCCTCTACGCGACGGCCCTCGGCGTCCTGGACATCACGGTGAACGGGCGGCCCGTCAGCGACGCCGTCCTCGAACCGCCGTACAGCGCGTACAAGGAGCGGATCGTCTACTCCACCTACGACGTGACGAGGCTGCTCCACCGCGGCGGCAACCGCGTGCAGGTGGAGCTCGGCACCGGCATGGCGCACGTCCCGCCCACGCCCGGCCGCTACGAGAAGCTCACCCGGTCGGACGGCAAGCCCGCGTTCCTCGGCCAGCTGGAGATCACCTACACCGACGGGTCGCGCGAGGTCATCGCCTCCGGCGCGTCCTGGCGCACCGCCCTCGGCGCGACCACCTTCACGAACTGGTACGGCGGCGAGGACCACGACGCGCGCCGCACCCCGAGCGACTGGTCGGACGCGGTGCGGGTCGCCGCGCCCACGGCCCGGCTCGCCGCCCGCACCGCGCCGCCGATCGTCCCGGTCGGCACCTTCCGCACCACGAAGATCACGCAGCCGAAGGACGGCGTGTACGTCGTCGACCTCGGCACCAACTTCGCAGGCTGGCCGAAGCTGCGCGTCAGCGGACCGGCCGGGACGAAGGTCACCATGCGCCCCGGCGAGCTGCTCAACGCCGATGGGACCGTCAGCCAGCACACCACCGGCTCGCCCATCTGGGACACCTACACCCTGTCCGGCGAGGGCACCGAGACGTGGCATCCGCGGTTCGTCTACCACGGCTTCCGCTACCTGCAGCTCGAAGGGCTGCCGTCCGCGCCGGACGAGGGCACGGTCACCGGGATCGTGCTGCGCGCCGGCAACGCGGGCGCGGGCTCGTTCACCAGCTCGCACGGCCTGCTCAACGACATCCACCGGATCATCGACCGGGCGGTGCAGAGCAACATGTACTCCGTCCTCACCGACTGCCCGCACCGGGAGAAGCTCGGCTGGCTGGAGCAGGCCAACCTGGTGTTCCCCGCCGTCGCCCGCAACTACGACGTCGCCGCCTACTACGGCGCGATCGTCCGCGACATCGCCGAGGCGCAGACGGCGGACGGCCTCGTCCCCGACATCGCGCCCGAGTTCACGGTGTTCTCCGGCGGGTTCAGGGACGACCCCAACTGGGGCAACGTCATCGTCTTCGCGCCCTGGCAGATGTACCGCGCCTACGGGGACACGGCGACGCTCCGCACCTACTACCCGAACATGGTGCGCTACGTCGACTACCTGTCCGGCAAGGCGGACGGGCACCTGCTCGACTACGGCCTGGGCGACTGGATCACCTTCGACAACAGCACGCCCAAGGGCGTCACCGCCACGTTCGGCTACCACCGCGCCGTGTCCGCCCTCGCCCGCATCGCGAAGGTCATCGGCAAGGACGCCGACGCGGCCAAGTACGAGGCTCTCGCCGGGCAGATCGGGTCGGCGTTCAACGCCAAGTACGCGACCGGCGACACCTACGGCTCCGGCAGCCAGGCCTGCGACGCGCTCGCCCTCGACATGGGCGTCGTCCCCGACGGAAAGAAGGACGCCGTCCTCGCCCACCTGGTGAACGGCATCGAGGCGAAGGGCTACCACCTCACCGTCGGCGAGATCGCGCTGCCGTCGGTGTTCCACGTCCTGTCGGCGGCCGGACGCGACGACGTCATCCACGCGTTCGCGACGCAGACCGGCAACCCGAGCTACGGCTACCAGGTCGTGCACGGCGCCACCTCGCTGACCGAGAACTGGGACGGGCCCACCTCCGGGAACTCCCAGAACCACTTCATGCTCGGCGCCATCGACGAGTGGTTCCACGCGGGGCTCGCCGGCCTCGGCCAGACCGACGACTCGATCGCGTTCGAGACGCTGCTCGTCCGGCCGGCCGTCGTCGGCGACGTCACGCGCGCCGCCGCCACCTACGAGACACCGCGCGGGCACGCCGCGGCGTCCTGGCGCCGCACCGGCAGGAAGCTCCGCCTGGACGTCACCGTCCCGCCCGGCACCGGTGCGCGCGTGGAGATCCCGGTGCCCGCCGGGGCCGCCAGGCCCACGGCGCCCCGGGACGCACGCTGGATCGGCGTGGAGAACGGCCGCGCCGTCTTCGAGATCGGCTCCGGCGACTGGACGTTCGAAGGGCGCACCTCATGAGCGGGATGAGCAGACGGCACTTCCTCGGGGCAACGGCGGCCGGGGCGGCGGGCGCCGTCGTCCTCGGCCCGGCCGCCACGGCCGCGGCGGCGCCGCGGGCGGCCCGCACGCCGTCCGGGCTGCTGACGTCGCTGCTACCGGACGGGCTCGGTGTCACGGCGGCGAAGCCCCGGCTGAGCTGGCAGGTCGCCGACCTCGGCCCTGGCACGAAGCAGACGCACTACCAGACCCAGTTCGCCACCACTCCGGCCCGGCTGGAGCAGGGGCCGCGCCACTGGGACAGCGGCCGCGTCGCGTCCGCAGCGTCCGTGGCCGTGCCCTACGCCGGTCCGCCGCTGGCGCCGGGGACGGCGTACTGGTGGCGCGTCCGGACGTTCGACGGCCCCCGGGCGTCCCGCTGGTCCGAGCCCGCGCTGCTGGCCACGGGCGTGGACGAGTGGACCGCCGACCCGATCTGGGCACCGGCCGCGCAGGCGCCCGGCGACGGCGTCCTCACCGCCCGGGTGCAGATCACCTCCGTCGCGGCGAGCCTGTGGTTCCGGGCGTCCGGGACGAGCGCGAACCACCTGTGGCAGCTGCGCGCCGGAACACCCGGCGTGCTGAAGAAGCACGTGTGCGTCGACGGCTCCTACCGGGTGCTGGAGGAGAAGCGGCTCGCGGTCCCCGTCGAGACGGGCCGCTGGTACGAGGTGGCCGTCGAGATGGCGGGCGACACGTTCCGGACGTCCCTCGACGGCACGGAGGTCGACACCACCACCGACGCCACGTACCGGACGGGCACCGTCGGGATGCGCAACGGCTCCACCGAGGCGAACGTGTGGGACCGCGTCACCTTCACCGCCCCCGGCGGCACGGTGATCATCGACGAGGACTTCACCGAGGGCCGGGGCACGTTCGGCGCCGGGACGGTCGCGGACGGCGCGCTGACCCTCGCCAAGGGCCAGTCGACGCTGTCGTCGGCGGGCTCGCCCGACGACGACTGGGCGCTGCTCCGCACCGAGTTCACCCCGCACGCCAAGCCGATCGCCGCCGCCGTGCTGCACGTCGCCGCCCAGTCGCCCACGCTGATCCGCCAGTACCCGGCGAAGGTGTGGGTGAACGGCGAGGTGGCGGGCTTCGCGTCCATGCCCAGCGGTGCGGGCGAGCCGCGCTACCACTCGTTCGACGTGACGCGCGCGCTGCGGCCGGGACGGCGCAACGCGCTCGCAGCGCTCGCCTTCACCACCCAGGACAAGCGGTTCCTGGCGCAGCTCGTCGTCACCTACGCCGACGGGACGGCGTCGGTGCACGGCAGCGGCGGCGGCTGGAAGGCGCGCCGCCAGGCGGGGCTGCTGCCCGACGCCGGGACGATCGGCACCGGCTACTACATCGGCCGCCAGGAGTACTGGGACATGCGGCACGAGCCGGCCGGCTGGACGAGCCCCGGCTTCGACGACTCCGGCTGGGACCCGGCGCTGGTCAAGCCCGCCATCGCCGGCCTGCGGCCCGCGCTGGTCGAACCGGTCGGGCTGCACGACGTCCGGCCCGCGTCCGTGCGCAGGACCGCGCCCGGCACCTGGCTGGTCGACCTCGGCCGGGAGATCGCGGGCGGCCTGCGGCTGGAGGTGCGCGGCAGGGCCGGGCAGACCGTCGAGGTCCGGCTCGGCGAGGAGCTGAACGGCGACGGGACGGTCCGGTACGCGCTGCGCGCCGGCGTCACCTACCGGGAGACCTGGACCCTCCGCGACGGCCGCCAGACCATCGAGCACTGGGGCTACCGGGGCTTCCGCTACGCGCAGCTCGTCTGCGACGACGACCTCGACCTCGCCGGCGCGGTCACGGGACGCGCCTGGCGCGCGGCCTGGCGCGACTCCGACGCCGCGTTCTCCAGCTCCAGCCGCGACCTCGACCGCGTGTACGAGATGTGCCGGTACTCGATCGAGGCGACGCGCGGCGACCTCTACGTCGACACCCCGACGCGCGAGCGCGGGCCCTACGAGGGCGACGCGCTCATCAACCAGGCGTCCGAGTACGCGGTGCAGCGGTCGTTCGCGCTGGCCCGCGCGTCCGACGCGTACCTGGCGCGCAACCACACCTGGCCGACCGAGTACCGGCTGATGAACGTCATGTCGGCCTGGGAGGACTACCTGCACACCGGCGACCCCGAGCAGCTCGCCGCCGACTACGCCCTCCTCACCGCCAAGCACCTCACCGCCTACCTCGGCGCGGACGGTCTCGTGCACAAGGACCCCGGGTCGTCCAGCCGCGACCTCGGCGACCTGGTCGACTGGCCGGCCTCCAACCGGGACGGGTACGTGTTCACCGACGTCAACACCGTCGTGAACGCCTGCCAGTACGCCGCGTTCGCCGCCATGGCGAAGATCGCCGCTGTCCTCGGCAAGGCCGCCGACGCGACGACGTGGCAGGGGCACGCCGACAGGCTGGCGGCGGGGATGCGCGAGAAGCTCCTCGACGCGTCCGCCGGACGCTTCACCGACGGCATCGGCACCGCCCACAGCGCGCAGCACGCCACCGCGTTCCCCGTCGCGCTCGGCGTCGCGGGACCCGGCACGGTGCCCGACCCCGTCGTCCGCGCCCTGGGCAAGACCCTGGCGGACGGCGGTATGAAGGTCAGCGTCTACGGCGCCCAGTTCCTGCTGGACGCCCTGTTCGCCACCGGGCAGGCCGACGCCGCGATCGGCCTCATGACCGCCAAGGGCCTCAGCTCCTGGCTGCACATGATGGACGACCTCGGCGCCACCATCGTCGCCGAGGCGTGGGACCCGTCCCTGAAGCCCAACATGACGTTCTCGCACGCCTGGGGCTCGGCGCCGGCGAACGCGATCCCGCGCCACGTCCTCGGCGTGCGGATCACCGCGCCGGGCGCCGCCGAGATCGAGGTCCGGCCCCGCCCCGGCGGCCTGGCCCGGATCTCCGGGCGCGTCCCCACGATCCGCGGCCCCGTCTCCGTCGCCCTCGACCGGGAGCGGCGGTACCGGCTCGACGTGGACGTGCCGCCCAACACCACCGCCCGCGTCGTCGTCGAGCTCGGCGACGACGACCCGCGCGCCTTCCACGTCACCGGACCCCACGCCCGCGCCCCCCGCGCCACGGGCCGCGACGCCACCGGCCGGCTCCTCACCATCGGCCCGGTCGGCTCCGGCCGCACGACACTCATCAGGAGGAAGTAAGTGAACGACCGCAACGGACAGGGGATCTCGCGCAGGCGCGCGCTGCAGCTCGGCACCGCCGCCGCCGTCGCGGCGGGCGCGGCCCCCGTCCTCGGGGGCGCGCCGGCCGCGCAGGCCGCGCCGCGCCCGGCGGCCGGACCGGGGGCGGGCGGGTTCGCCCGGCCCGGCGCCGCGGTACGGCCGCGGTTCCGCTGGTGGTGGCCGGACGGGCTGGTCGACCCCGCCGAGATCCGGCGCGAGATCGACCAGATCGCCGCCGCCGGGTTCGGCGGCGCGGAGATCGTCGCCGTGCACCACAGCATCCGCGACAAGTCCGTGCTGGACCCGGCGGGCCACGGCTGGGGCACCCCGGCCTGGAACGCCGGCGTCGAGGCCGCCCTCGACCAGGCGGCCCGGCGCGGCGTCACCGTCGACCTCACGATCGGCCCCGCCTGGCCCGCCGCCGTCCCGACGATCACGCCGGACGACGAGGCCGCCGTGCAGGAGCTCGCCTACGGGACGGCCGCCGTCGCGGGCGGCGCCACCCACGACGGCCCGCTCCCCGAACCGGTCGCCGCGCCGGAGGACGGCGTCACGAAGCGGCACCTCGTCGCGGTGCACGCCGTCAGGACCGACCCGGCGAACGCCACCCGCAAGGAGACCGGCCTCGACCCGGCGTCCTTCACCGACCTGACCGGGCGGGTCGCGGGGGAGCGGATCACCTGGACGGCCCCGGCCGGCGGCGACTGGCTGCTGTTCGCCTACTGGCGGCGCGGCAGCGGGCAGCGCCCCGAGTCCGGCCCGCACTCGGCGCCGGACGCCTGCGTCGTCGACCACTTCAGCCGGGCCGGCACCCGCGCCGTCACCGCGTTCTGGGAGGCGCGGCTGCTCACCCGCGACATCCGCAAGCTGATCAAGCGGGCGGGCGCGACGCTGTTCGAGGACTCGATCGAGCTGGAGACGCACGCGCTCAACTGGACGCCGGACCTGCCCGCCGAGTTCCGGCGGCGGCGCGGCTACGACCTGATGCCGTACCTGCCGGTCATCGTCCGCCTCAAGGAGAACACCATGTTCGCCTACGACGCGGCGACCACCTCCCACGTGCGGCACGACTTCTGGCTGACGGTCTCCGACCTCTTCAACGAGTACCACTTCGAGGCGCTCGCCAAGTGGGCGCACTCGATCGGCCTGGAGTACCGGGCGCAGCCGTACGGGCTGGAGACGGACGCGATCCACACGGCCGCGATCCTGGACGTCCCCGAAGGCGAGTCGCTCGGGTTCAAGAACCTCGACGACTACCGCGCCCTCGCCGGCGGCCGCGACATGGGCGGACGGAAGGTCCTCTCCTGCGAGGCAGGGGCCTACCAGGGCGGCGCCTACAACACCACCTGGGACAAGCTGCTGCGCACCATGGGCGGCGCCTACGCGGCAGGGCTGAACCAGACCGTCCTGCACGGCTTCTCCTACGCGACCGCACCGGGCGCGGCCTGGCCCGGGTTCGCCGGGTTCACCCCCTACAGCGGAGGCATCGGGTTCTCCGAGTCGTGGGGGCCGCGCCAGCCGACGTGGCGGCACGTCCCCGACATCGCCGGGTACATGTCGCGCATCCACCAGACCATGCAGGCCGGCAAGAGCCGCATCGACGTCGCCGTGTTCCGGCAGAAGGGCTACACCAAGACCGGCATCGGGGCCGGATGGTTCACCAAGGACGGCGTCCCGCTGGGCTGGACGCACCAGCTCATCAGCGCGCCGCTGCTCGACCTCCCGTCCGCGACCGTGTCCGGCGGGCGGCTCGCCCCCGACGGCCCCGCCTACAAGGTGCTGTTCGTCGAGGGCGACCGGTACTCCGGCAAGGAGTGCACGCTGCCGCTCGGCACGGCCCGCACCATGCTCAAGCTGGCGAAGGCCGGCCTCCCGCTGGTGTTCCTCGGCGACTGGTCGGCGCCGACCGTCCCAGGCCTGGCCCGCGACGGCGAGAACGAGCGGCTGCGCGCCGTCGTCGAGGAACTGCTCGCCCAGCCGCGCGTCCGCAACGTCACCGAAGAGGCGGACGTCCCCGCCGCGCTGGAGGACCTCGGCCTGCGCCCCACCGTCAGGTACGCGCAGGCGTCCACGCTGCTCACCGCCCACCGCCGGGACGGCCGCACCGACTACTTCTACCTGTGCAACGGCAAGCACGCCGAGACGGTGAAGCCGCCCGTGGCCGCGATCGACCACGAGGTCGCCTTCACCCGCTCGGACCGCAAGGCCGTCCCGTACCGGCTGGACCTGTGGACGGGCGAGACCGAGCGGATCGCCGTGTACCGCGAGGACGGCGACACCGTCACCCTCCGGGTGGCGCTCCAGCCGTCCGAGGCCACCGTGATCATGCTGGCGCGCGGCGGGCACGCACCGTCCGCCACGGCGTCCGAGGCGGAGCTGCGGGTCGACGGGCAGCGCCTGGTCGCCCGCGCCACCGCCGCCGGCACCTACGCCACGACCCTGCCCGGGGGCCGCACGGTCCGGACGGCGATCGGCGCCGTGCCCGCGCCCGTGGCCCTCACGTCCTGGCGGCTGCGCGTCGAGGACATGACCCCGGACGGGGTGAAGCACCACGACCTGGCGCTGGACGCGCTGAAGCCGTGGCCGGACATCCCCGAACTCGCGGACGTCTCCGGCATCGGCACCTACATCGCCACGGTCACCTGGAGCGGCGGCGGCGCGGTGCTGGACCTCGGCGAGGTCTTCGACACCTGCCGGGTCACGGTCAACGGCCGCCGCCTCCCGCCGGTCTCCGTGCTCTACCCGTCCGTGGACGTCGGCCCGTACCTGCGGCGCGGCGCCAACACGATCGAGGTGGAGGTCGCCACGACGCTGAACAACCGGCTCCGCGTCGCCGACCCCGGCGTGTACGGCGGCGCGTCCCGCCAGAACTACGGGCTGATCGGCCCGGTCCGCCTCGTCCCCTACGGGGAGGCGGTGGTCCGCGCCCGCTGACCGCGCCGTGCCTGCCGACCGCGCCGGGGCGCCGACCGTGCCGAGGTCGCCGGCTTGCTCGCGGTCAGGAAAGTTGATAGTCAGGCATAGTGACTAAAAGTGAGGAGAGCGCCGGGCGCCGGGCGCCCGACCTGGGCATGCTCGCGGGACGGCTGATGCGGGTCCTGCAGGACGAGCTGTTCCAGCGGCTGGCCGAGCAGGGCCACCCGGACGTCCGGCCCCGGCACGGCACCGTGCTCGCCTTCCTCGACGCCGAGGGGATGCGCGCCACCGAGCTGTCGGCCCGGTCGGGCCAGCACAAGCAGATCGTCGGCACGATCGTGGACGAGCTGACCGCGCTCGGCTACGTCCGCCGCGAACCCGACCCGGCCGACCGGCGCGCGAAGCGGATCGTGCCCACCGAGCACGGCCTCGACGAGATCGCCAAGGCCCGCGCCATCCTCGCCGACATCGAGGACCGGCACCGGCGCGCCCTCGGCGACGCGGCGTTCACCGCCTTCAAGGACGCCTTCCAGCGGATCGTCCGCGACCAGAGCGACTGGCGGGAGCGAGGCGAGGGGTGATGTTCGGCGGCCGGTCTCGTGGGCACGATCGGCTCGGCACACACCATCAGCGAGGGGGGACGGTCACCGTGACGGTACCGAAGGTCGACCTCATCGACGGGGCCGCGATGCCGCAGCTCGGCTTCGGGGTGTTCCAGGTCGGCGACGACGAGGCCGAGCGGGCGGTCGCGACGGCGCTGGAGAACGGCTACCGCAGCATCGACACGGCCAGCGCATACCAGAACGAGGAGGGCGTCGGGCGCGCGCTGCGCGCCTCGGGCCTGCCCCGCGACGAGCTGTTCGTCACGACCAAGCTATGGAACAGCGAACAGGGCCACGACAACGCCCTGCGCGCCTGCGAGGCGAGCCTGTCCCGCCTCGGCCTGGACCGGCTGGACCTCTACCTGATCCACTGGCCCATGCCGGGCCGCGGGCTGTACCTGGAGACCTGGCGGGCGCTGGAGAAGCTCAAGGCCGACGGGCGGGTCCGCTCGATCGGGGTGTCCAACTTCACGGTGGAGGCGCTGCGACGGGTCATCGACGAGGCCGACGTCGTCCCGGCGGTCAACCAGATCGAGCTGCACCCGTACTTCCAGCAGGACGGGTTGCGCGCGTTCCACCGCGACCACGGCATCCACACCGAGGCGTGGGCGCCGCTCGGGCAGGGGCACGGCCTGCTGGACGACCCGGCGCTCGCCCGCATCGCCGAGGCCCACGGCCGCACCCCGGCGCAGATCGTGCTGCGCTGGCACCTCGACATCGGCAACATCGTCATCCCCAAGTCGGTCACGCCGTCCCGGATCGCCGAGAACATCGACGTGTTCGGGTTCGAGCTGACCCCCGACGACCTGAGCGCGATCGGCGAACTGGACAAGGGCATCCGCGTCGGCCCCGACCCGGCGACCTTCGAGTCGGCCTGACCCCGGCGCCGCCGGCCCCACCGCGACCCCGGTATCCGTCACGGACCGTCACGGAGCGTAACGTTCCGTGCATGGGGGACGAGCGGGGGAGCTGGACGGGTCCCGGCGGGCTGCGCGTCACGGCGGTGCCGCTGACGGGCGCGCACCGGGTGCTGGCGGAGTACGCGGGCGTACACGGGGAGAGCGCGTTCCTGGTGACGCGCGGCGGCGAGCTGGTCGGCCGCGGCTACTACCCGTCGGTCGACGAACTCGCCGAGGTCGTCGACCTGGCCGAGCTGCGCCCGTGCGGACGCTGAGCGGGGCGGCCGGGGGTTGCGCGGGCCGCCGCCGCGCGTGTAGGGCATTGTCCCGTGGATGAGCGCTGGGACGTCGTCGTCGTCGGATCGGTCAACGCGGACCTCGTGGTCGGCGTCGAGCGGCGGCCCGCGCCGGGGGAGACCGTCCTCGGCTCCGACCTCGCCGTCCATCCGGGTGGCAAGGGCGCCAATCAGGCGGTCGCGGCGGCGCGGCTCGGCGGCCGGGCCGCGCTCGTCGGGCGGGTCGGCGACGACGGGCACGGCGCACTGCTGCGCGGCGCGCTCGCCGCGGCCGGCGTGGGCCTGGACCATCTGGCGACCACGCCCGGGGTGCCGACCGGCGTCGCGCTGATCACCGTCGGGCCGGACGGCGACAACAGCATCATCGTCTCGCCCGGCGCCAACGCCCGGCTCGGGCCCGCCGACGTCGCCGCCGCCCGCGACCTGATCGCCGCCGCGTCCGTCGTGTCGTTCCAGCTGGAGGTGCCGCTGCCCGCCGTGGAGGCCGCCGCCGGCGTCGCCGGCGGGCGCGTCGTGCTCAACCTGTCGCCGCCCGCGCCCGTCCCCGCCGGGCTGCTCGCCCGCTGCGACCCGCTCGTCGTCAACGAGCACGAGGCCGCGTACCTGCTCGACGGCGAGCCCGGCGACCCCCGGGACGCCGCCGCCGCGCTCGCCCGCTCCGGGCCGCGCTCGGCCGTCGTCACGCTCGGCGCGGACGGCGCCGTGGTCGCCGACGGCGACGGCGTCACCGCGATCCCGGCGCCGGCGGCCGACGCCGTCGACACCACCGGCGCCGGCGACGCCTTCACCGCCGCGCTCTGCCTGCGCCTCGCCAGGGGCGACGCGCTGCGCGACGCCGCCCGGTACGCGGCCCGCGCGGGCGCCGCCGCCGTCCGCCGGCGCGGCGCGCAGAGCTCCTTCCCGACCCCGGCGGAGCTGCCCGCGCCCTAGCGGCTCGTGCGGGCCCGCAGCCGGTACAGCTCGTCGGCGACGTCGTGGACGTCGGAGCCGAGGTCGAACGCGCTGAGCAGGTGCAGGTCGTCGGCGGTCTCGATCTCCAGCATCCGGGTGTGCAGCAGCAGCCGGCGCCGCTCGTCGACCCGGATCGCGGTGACCTCGTCCCACCGGATGTGGCGGTGCCCCGCGTAGCCGGTGACGACGGTGAGGCCGTCCCCGTCGGCGGCGAGCCGGACCGGCGCGACCAGGTCGCGCAGCGCGAGCCCGTTCAGCCCGATCGCCGCGGCGGCCGCGAGGAACAGGAACTGCGGGTCATGGCTGTAGAGGACGATGAGCGCCGTGACGGCCGCCGCGGCGGCGCACTTCACCGCCACGTGACCAGGAGGTACCCGCCATCTGCGCCGTGATCCCGCTTCCATGCCCGACACCGTAGCCGCTCCCGGCACCGGACCGGCCCCGGCCCGTCCGGTAGCGTCGCAACCATGCGACTCGGCGTGCTGGACGTGGGATCGAACACCGTGCACCTGCTGGTGGTCGACGCCCACCGGGGGGCGCGGCCCCTGCCCGCGTACTCCCACAAGGCCGAACTGCGGCTCGCCGCCCATCTGGACGACGCCGACCGCCTGTCGGAGGAGGGCGAGGCGCTGCTGCGCGACTTCGTCGACGAGGCGCTGCGGGTCGCCGAGGACAAGGGCGTCGAGGACCTGGTGGCGTTCGCGACCTCCGCCGTCCGCGACGCCGCCAACGGCGAGGACGTGCTGGCCCGCATCCGGGCCGGCCGGGAGATCGACATCCGCGCGCTGTCCGGCGAGGAGGAGGCGCGGCTGACGTTCCTCGCCGTCCGGCGCTGGTTCGGCTGGTCGTCGGGGCGGCTGCTGGTGGTGGACATCGGCGGCGGCTCGCTGGAGATCGCGTCCGGCATCGACGAGGAGCCTGACGTGGCGATCTCGCTGCCGCTCGGCGCGGGCCGGCTCACCCGCGACCGGTTCACCGCCGACCCGCCGCCCGCCGAGGAGATCCGCGAGCTGCGCCGGCACGTGCGGGCGGAGATCGCCCGGCGGGTCGGCGACGTCGCCCGGTACGGGCCCGCCGACCACGCGGTGGCCACGTCCAAGACGTTCAAGCAGCTCGCCCGGATCGCCGGGGCCGCGCCGTCCGCCGACGGGCCCTTCCAGCGCCGCACCCTGTCGGACGCCGACGTGACCGACTGGGCGGAGAAGCTCGCGCCGATGCCGTCCGCCGAGCGCGCCGAGCTGCCCGGCGTGTCGGAGAGCCGCGCCGAGCAGCTGCTCGCGGGCGCGGTCGTCGCGGACGCCGCGATGGACCTGTTCGGGCTGGCCGAGCTGGAGATCTGCCCGTGGGCGCTGCGCGAGGGCGTCATCCTGCGCCGGCTCGACATGATCACCGGCTGAGCCGGCCGGCTACCAGTTCGGGTGGCCGAGGACGCGGCCCGCGGGGGTGAGGACGCGGTCGCCGGTGCCGTCGGCGCGCACCGCGTGGATCACCGGGTCGCTGACGGCGCCGCGCACGTAGCAGAGCCAGCGGCCGTCGCGCGACCACGCCGGGTCCATGTCGCGGACGGTCCCGGACGTCAGCGCGTGCGCGCCGGACCCGTCGGCGTTCATCACCCAGATGTCGCTCCCGGTGCCCGGGCCCCGCACGTAGGCGATCTTGGAGCCGTCGGGGGACCATTCCGGGTCCACCGCGCGCACCCCGTCGGCGGTCAGCCGCGTCCAGGAGCCGCCGGGACGGTCCGCGTCCATGGTGTAGAGCTGCTCCGCGCCGCCGTCGCGCTTGCTCCAGAACACGATCCGGTTCGTGGACGACCACATCGGGTCGTCCTTCGCCGAGTCGTCGGTGGTCAGCTGGGCGACCGCGCCGCCCTCGAGCGCGATCGCGAAGATCTGCCGGACGCCGTCCCGCTCGCCCATGTAGGCCAGGCGGGTGCCGTCGGGCGACCACGTCACCCGGGTGCCGCGCACGATCCCGGCAACCTTGCGGGCGCCGGACCCGTCGGCGTTCATCACCCACGCCTCGCCGCCGCGGGCGTCCATCCGGGTGAACGCGACGCGCTTCCCGTCCGGTGACCGCTCGGGCAGGATGTCGCAGCTCGGGTCCTTGACGAGCGCCCGCACGGACCCGTCGCCGGGCGTGAACAGCCCGATGTCGCCGTGGCACGTCTTCGGCCAGCCCGGTTCGGTGTCGATGCGGACCAGCATCGACCCCTTCGGGAACGCCGCCGCCTCCGTCCCGCCCGTGCCGCCGGACGGCCGGGTCAGGTAGTAGACGCCGCCCGCCACGACCGCGGCGAGCAGCACGCCCGCCGCGGTGGAGGCGATGAGCACGGGACGCCGCCTGGAGCGCCCGGGGCCGCCGCTCGGCGCCACGGTCGTGGGCAGGACGGGCGGCGGCACCTCGTACTCGCGCGCCGTGCGCGGCTCCGGCACGGGCGGCTGCGGAACGGGCGGCGGGGGAGCGGGGACGGGAGCAGGCGCGGGGGCGGGGGTGTCGCGCGAGGTGGCACCGGGGTTCCCGGCGGCCGGGGGCGTCCACGACTCGCCCAGCTCCGTCGTCACCGCGGCCTCGCCGGCGCCGCCGACCAGCGCGAGCAGCAGGTCGCGCGCCGTCGGCCGGGCGCCCGGGTCCTTGGCCAGCGCCGCCCGGACGAGCCCGGCGAGCGCCGGCGGCAGGTCGCCGACCTCGGGGTCGGCGTGCACGGCGCGGGCCGCGAGGAGCTGGAACGAGCCCTGCCCGAACGGGTTGCGGCCGCTCGCCGCGTAGGCGACGAGGCAGCCCCACGCGAACACGTCCACCGCCGGGGTGACCTGCTGCGTCGTGATCTGCTCGGGCGCGATCCAGCCGGGCGTGCCGACGACCTGCCCGGTCCGGGTGTGGGCGGACGCCATGTCCAGCGCCCGCGCGATGCCGAAGTCGATCACGCGGGGGCCGGAGATGGACAGCAGCACGTTGCTCGGCTTCAGGTCGCGGTGCACCAGCCCCGCGCTGTGGATCGCGACGAGCGCGGCGGCGACGCCGACCGCGACGCCGTGCAGCAACCCCGGCGACAGCGCGCCCTTCTCGGCGACGTGCTCCAGCAGCGACGGCCCGTCGATGTACTCGGTGACCAGGTAGGCGAGGCCGAGGTCCTCGCCGTGCTCCAGGACCTGCGCGGTGCAGAACGAGGCGACCCGCTGCGCGTTGGCGGCCTCGTCGTGGAAGCGGGCGAGGAACGTCCGGTCGCCGGCCAGCTCCGCGCGCACCACCTTCACCGCGACGGCGCGGCCCGCCTCGTCGCGGCCGAGGTAGACGGCGCCCATGCCGCCCTCGCCGATCTTGGCCTCGATCCGGTACCGGCCGATCCGGGTGGGGTCGTCCGGCCGCAGCTCGCGCAGGGAGGGCGCCTTCGGCCCGTCCATGGAGATCACCTTTTCCCCGCGAGCCGCGTCTTGGCGGCCGCCCCACGGCGGCACGCGGCCCCGACGCTTCCCTACGATGACAGAGGGCGGCCCGAGGTTCTAGCGTCCTGCCGCCGGCCGCGGCTCAGTGGAAGTTGCGCGCCTTGACCCGGCCGGGCACGGGCAGCCGGCGCAGCCGGGTCGCGCGGATGTTCACCACCCCGTCGGCGCGCTCCAGCCGCCCGCCGACCAGCAGCGCCTGCGCGTCGACCGCGAGGCCCCGGTACCGCTCGAACACCGGCGGCGGGCACACCACGTTGATGATGCCGGTCTCGTCCTCCAGCGTCATGAACACGATGCCGCCCGCGGTCGGCGGGCGCTGCCGGTGGGTGACGAGCCCGGCGACGACGACGTTGGTCTCGCCGGGCGTCCCGGCCAGCCGCGCCGCCGGGAGGGCGCCGAGCTCGTCCAGGGCCTCCCGGACGTGCGCGACCGGGTGCACGCGGGACACCCCGGTCGCCCACAGGTCGGCGAGGGTCTCCTCGATCGGCGTCATCGCGGGCAGCGCGGGCGCCGCCGCGCCCGGCGTCACGCCCTCCAGCCGCCCGGGACCGGAACCGGCCAGCGCCCCGGCGGCCCACAGCGCCTCCCGCCGCGACAGGCCGAGCCCGTCGAAGGCGCCCGCCGTGGCGAGCGCCTCCAGCGCCCCGGCCGACAGCGGCACCCGCCGGGCGAGGTCCTCCATGCTCGTGTAGGGGCGCCCCGCCGCGATGGCCTCCGCCGCGTCCTCGCCCAGGTTCCGGACCCCGTACAGGCCGAGCCGGATCGCCGGCTGCGGCTCGCCCGGCGCGTGCGGATGGTCGGATTCGACCTCCACGGGCTCCTCCAGCGTCGGGTGGACGGCGCTGGCGTTGACGTCCACGCCCCGGACCACGACCCCGTGGTGCCTGGCGTCGGCGATGAGGCTCTGCGGGCTGTAGAACCCCATCGGCTGGTTCCGCACCAGCGCGGCCGTGAACGCGGCCGGGTGGTGCCGCTTCAGCCAGGCGCTCGCGTACACCAGGTGCGCGAAGCTCTGCGCGTGCGACTCGGGGAACCCGAACCCGGTGAAGCCGAGGATCTTCTCGTAGACGCTCTCGGCGATCTCGGACGGGATGCCGCGCTCGGCCATCCCGTCCAGCAGCCGGCGCCGCAGCCGCTCCACCCGTTCGGGGGCGCGCTTGGCGCCCATCGCCTGCCGGAGCTGGTCGGACTCGGCCGGGGTGAAGCCGGCGCAGTCGACGGCGAGCTGCATCATCTGCTCCTGGAACAGCGGCACGCCGAGCGTCCGGCCGAGCGCCGGCTCCATCAGCGGGTGCGGGCACTCGGCCGGCTCCAGGCCCTTCCGGCGCCGCAGGTACGGGTGGACGGACCCGCCCTGGATCGGCCCCGGCCGGATCAGCGCCACCTCCACGACCAGGTCGTAGAACTTCCGGGGCCGCAGCCGCGGCAGCGTCGCCATCTGCGCCCGCGACTCCACCTGGAACACCCCGACCGTGTCGGCGTCGCACAGCATGTCGTAGACCAGGGGGTCCTCCGGGGGGACGGACTGCAGGTCGTAGCGGCGCCCGTGGTGCTCCTCCACCAGGTCGAAGCAGTCGTGCAGCGCGGCGAGCATCCCGAGGCCGAGCAGGTCGAACTTCACGAGCCCGGCCGTCGCGCAGTCGTCCTTGTCCCACTGCAGGACGCTGCGGCCCTCCATCGCCGCCCACTCGATGGGGCAGATCTCCCCGACCGGCCGGTCCGCGATGACCATGCCGCCGGAGTGGATGCCGAGGTGGCGCGGCAGCGCCAGCATCCGGCCCGCCAGCTCCATCACCGGCGCCGGGACGTCGTTCTCGGAGCCGACCGGGTCGCGCGGGTCGATGCCCTTCGACCAGGCGTCCTGCTGGCCGGGGGAGTGCCCGAGTGCGCGGGCCGCGTCCCGCACCGCCATGCGCGGCCGGTAGCTGATGACGTTCGCGACCTGCGCCGTGCACTCGCGCCCGTACTTGCCGTAGACGTACTGGATGGCCTCCTCGCGGCGGCGGTGCTCGATGTCGAGGTCGATGTCGGGCGGGCCGTCGCGCCCGGGGGACAGGAACCGCTCGAACAGCAGGCCGTGCCGGACGGCGTCCACGCCCGTGATGCCGAGCGCGTAGCAGACCGCCGAGTTCGCCGCCGACCCGCGCCCCTGGCACAGGATGCCCCTGCTCCGGCAGAACTCCACGATGTCGTGCACGATCAGGAAGTAGCCGGGGAAGCCGAGCTGCTCGATGACGTCCAGCTCCTTGGCGATCTGCGCGTACGCGCCCGGCTGCCGCTCCCGCTCGGGCGGCCCGTACCGCCGGACCGCGCCCTCCGCCACCAGGTGCCGCAGCCAGCTCGCCTCGGTGTGCCCGTCCGGGACGGGCCAGTCCGGCAGCCGGGGCGCCATCACCTCGAAGCCGAACCGGCACTCGCGGGCCAGCGCGACCGTCCGCTCCCGGACGCCGGGGAACCGCGCGAGCCGCCGCGCCATCTCCGCACCGGACCGCAGGTGCGCGGTGCCCGCCGCGGGCAGCCAGCCGGCCATGTCGTCCAGGCTGCGGCGGGCCCGGACGGCAGCCAGCGCCTGCGCCAGCCGCGCGTCCGCGCCCGGCGCGGCGAAGTGCACGTTGTTGGACGCGACGACGTCCACGCCGACGCGGCCCGCCAGCGCGAACAGCGCGTCGTTGCGGAGGTCGTCGTCGGGCTGGTCGTGGTCGATCAGCTCGACGAACACGTTCTCCCGGCCGAACATGCCGATCAGGTTCCGCAGCTCCCGCTCGGCCGCGCCGGGGCCGCCCGCCTCCAGCGCCGCCGGGACCGGGCCCTTCCGGCACCCGGTCAGCACCGCCCAGTGGCCGCCGTGCGCCCCGGCGAGGGCGTCCGGGTCGTAGACGGGACGGCCCTTGCGGCCGCCCGCGAGCTGCGCCGACGTGATCGCCGAGCAGAGCCGCGCGTAGCCGGCGGCGCCGCGCGCGAGGACGAGCAGGTGCCGGCCGGCCGGGTCGGGCTCCCCGGTCTGCGGCCCCGGCAGGCCGAGGCTCAGCTCCGCGCCGAACACCGTGCCGATCCCGGCGTCCTGCGCGGCCTGCGCGAACTGCACCGCCCCGTACATGCCGTCGTGGTCGGTGACCGCCATCGCCTCCACGCCGAGCCGCGCCGCCTCCGCGACGAGCGAGGCGGGGTCGCTGGCGCCGTCCAGGAAGCTGAACGACGAGTGGACGTGCAGCTCCGCCCAGGGCACCTCCGCCTCGGTGCGCCGCGGAACCTCCGGAGCCCTCGGGATCTCCGCTGCCGGCGGCTCGGTCGTGCCGGGCCGCCACGACAGCCGCTCCTCGAACTCCCGCCACGAGATCGGGGGGTTGTGCCAGCCGGTCATGTGCGGCGCCTAGTCATAGACGGCCTCGATGTGCCAGCGGCCGCCCTCGACGGCGAGCAGGTACGCGGTGCCGTCGTCGGTGGTGACCTGGAACCTGGCCCGGCGGCGGGCGGCGCCGGGGTCCCACCAGTGCTCGTCGGCGGGCCACGGGCCCGTCCACCCGGTGACGGCGGAGCGCTGCCCCCGGAACACCAGCGCCGCCGGCGGCGCGGAGACCTCGCACCGCGCCGACACCACCACCGGCCCGCCGGACGCGTCGACCAGCTCCGCCGAGGGCGGCGCCGCGGGGACGACCGCCGGCGCGGGGCCCGTCACGCGTCCCGGCCACGGCCCGCCGGGCGCCCCCTGCGGCGGAAGGTCGCCGACCGGCACCCGCACCACCCGCTCGCCCGGCCCCCGGCCGCCCGCGAGCACCGGCCGGGTGATCCCGTGGTGGCCGAGCAGCGCCTGGACGCGGTCGGCGGCACGCGTGATCCGCTCGGTGACGGCCGTCCGGCCCCACAGCGACTCCTGGCGGCCCTCGTCCGGGACGATCTGGTCGGGGGCCAGCTCGACCCACGTCACGCCGCCCCACACGGCGTCGGCGGAGGCGCCCTGCCAGGCCGAGAGCTGCCACCGCACCCGCTCGGCGACGGCCAGCGCCGACAGGCCGTCGTGCCGCCACAGCCGCCGCTGCACGTCGCCGTCCGCGAACCCGACCGCGACCTCCAGCCGGACGCACGCCAGCCCGCCCGCCGCGAGCCCGGCGTGCAGGTCGCCCGCGAGCCGCTTGGCCGCGAACACCACCTGCTCGGCGCGCTCGGCGGGCGGGTCGAAGCCCGCCCGCACCGACAGGTCGGCCGCGGCGTGGGCGGGCGCGAGCGGGCGCGGCTCCTCGCCGCGCGCCAGCCGGTGGGCGAGCGCCCCGTCGGCCCCGAACCGGCCCGCGACGTGCCCGGACGGCAGCGCCGCGAAGTCGCCGAGCGTCCGGATCCCGAGCCGGCGCAGCAGGTCGGCCAGCTCGGGACGGTCCAGCACCGACAGCGGGTAGGGGGCGAGGAACGCCGCCGCGCCGCCGTCCGGGACCACGACGCCGCCCTCCCCGGCGCGCGCCGCCAGCTCGGCCGCGAACAGCCCGTCCGCGACGCCGGAGCCGCAGTCGTGCCCGGCCTCGACGACCGTGTCCTGCACGAGGACGCGCAGCGCCTCCTCGCCGCCGTAGAAGCGCGCCGGGCCCCGCGCCGCGATCGCGCACAGCCCCGGCCGCACCACCTCCACGCGCGGCGCCAGCTCCGCGACGGCGGCCACGACCTCCTCGAACCGCCGCCCCTCGGCGTCGGTGTCGCGCTCGCGGACGACCAGTTCGGGGCAGCGGCGCTGCGCGTCCCGGAGCCGCTGCCCGCGCCGCACCCCTTCGGCGCGCGCCGCCGCCGAGCACGCGGCCACGCGCCCCTGGACCACGACCGCGCCGGCCGTGGCCGCCTCGATCCCGACCGCGGTGAGCGGCCAGTCGGGGCACCACACCACCAGCACCCGCGTCACGCGGCCCCCTCTCCGGGGCCGTGCGCGGCCGCGCCGGCGCCCACCGGTTCCTGCGCGCCGCCGGCCGCCCTCGGTGAACGCGGCGGCAGCGGCCGGGGCGTGTGGACCCGCGCGCCCGCCGAAACGGCGCCGGGGACGAGTTCGAGCGGCGGCCGGGCGGTCTCGTCCGGTGTGACCGTGCCGTCGGGGGCGGGGAGCCAGAGGCGGGCGCTGCGGCCGGCGCCCGGCGCGTCGCGGCCTTCGGCGGTGACCCGGACGCGGCGGCCGGTCAGCCGGCCGTGGCCGTCGCCGAGGCCCTCCCAGGCCGCCTCGTCCAGCCGGAGGCGGAGCCGGACGCCCGCCCAGTCGCCGGCGAACGGGCCGGTCAGCGCCAGCACGCAGCCGTGCCTGCGGGCCAGCGCGGACAGCCGCCGGACGGCGGCGGCGCCCGGCCGCTCGGGCGGGCGCAGCAGCACCAGGTCGACGGCCTCGGCCAGCGCGGCGACCACGTCGGGCCAGCGGTCGCCCGGGTCGTCGGCGAGCAGCAGCCGCTCGGGCGCGGCGCCCATCCCGGCGGCGGCGAGGACGCCGAAGTCGGGGACGCCGACGACGCCGCACCAGCCGCCGGCGCCGTCCGCGCCGCCGTGCCGGGAGACGCCGGCGACGAGCGCGAGGCCGAGGGACGCGGCGCCGGACCCGCCGAGCCCGACGACCGAGCCGGGCCGCAGCCCGCCGCCGGGCAGCACGGGCCGCAGCGCGGGCAGCACGGGCACCGTCTCGCCGCCGTGCCGCGCGGGAGGGCGCGCCGTCTCCAGCACCGCCGACAGGTCCCGCAGCGCGGCCTCCGCCACCGTCGCCCTCCTCTCACATCCGTCCCCGCACAATTTCGAACACAGGTTCGACCTCTGTCAAGTTATCGCAGGTCACGCAGCGGAGTCGCGGAGGGGGGAAAGCCCGGTGGCGTCGGGGTTCGCGGTATTTTGCGGGCATCATGGGCGGTATGACGAACGACGTGCGAACCCTGGAGTGGACCGGCGACGGGCTGCGCCTGCTGGACCAGACCGTCCTGCCCGGGCGGGTGGAGTACGTCGTGGCCCGCGACGTCGGGACGCTCGTGGACGCGATCCGCCGCCTGGTCGTGCGCGGCGCGCCCGCGCTGGGCGTCGCGGGCGCGTTCGGCGTCGCCGTCGCCGTCCTCCAGGCGGCCCGCGAGGGATGGGACGACGCCGCCCGCGACGCCGCGATCGCGGAGGTGCGCGAGGCCCGGCCGACGGCGGTCAACCTCGCGGCGGGGGTCGACCGCGTGCTGCCGTTCGTCGCCAAGGGCGCCGACGCGGTGGCGGCCGAGGCGCAGGCGCTGCTGGACGAGGACGTGCGCGGCAACCGCGCGATCGGCGCGTTCGGCGCCGACTGGATCCTGCGCCGGGTGGGCGACCGGCCCCTGCGCGTCCTCACGCACTGCAACGCGGGCGCGCTCGCCACCGCCGGCTGGGGGACGGCGCTCGGCGTGGTCCGGAACCTGCACGAGCGCGGCCGCGTCGAGATGGTCTACGCCGACGAGACCCGCCCGCTGCTGCAGGGCGCGCGGCTCACCGCGTGGGAACTCGACCGGGCCGGCATCCCGTGCGTCGTCCAGGCGGACGGGGCCGCGCCGAGCACGATCCTGCGCGGACTGGTCGACGTCGCCGTCATCGGCGCCGACCGGATCGCCGCCAACGGCGACACCGCCAACAAGATCGGCTCGGTGGGCGTGGCGCTCGCCTGCCGGGAGGCGGGGATCCCGCTCGTCGTCGCCGCCCCGTGGAGCACCGTCGACCCGGCGCTCCCGGACGGCACCGGGATCCCGATCGAGGAGCGCCCCGCCGACGAGGTGCTGGCCTGGGGCGGAGCCCGCACCGCCCCCGAGGGCGTGGACGCCTTCAACCCCGCGTTCGACGTCACCCCCGCCCGCCTCGTGACCGCGCTGGTCACCGAGACGGGCGTGCTGGAGGTGTCGGCGGGCACCACCCCCGCCCGGTTCAGGGCGTGAGGGTGCGGGTGGCGGCGCGCAGGCTCTCGTACAGCCGCGCCTCGTACGCCTTGGCGGTGCGGACGTCGCGGTCGACGAACAGGGCGTCGTTGAGCGCGGGGAGCCGCTGCGTGGCGTACCCGGTGTCGATGCCCGGCGCGTAGATCTGGTGCCGGTACCAGGGGCGGCCCGGAAGCCCCGCCGCCGTCAGCAGGTCCCGCTCGGTCTGCATGATCTTGGCGTTGAGGCGGCGGAACGCGGTGGCGTCGCCCGCGCGGAGCGCCTCGCCCGCGCGCGCCTGCAGCGCCTCGGCGGCGCGCTGCCACGCCTTGGCCTGCGCGATGTCGCGGGAGACGTCCACGGCGACGGACCCGAGCCGCTCGCGCTGCTCGGCGGCGAACGCCTCCAGGTACCGCACCGTCTCCGCCGCGTACGGTCGGTAGCCCATCGGGACGACGTCGGCGTTCGCGAGCCGCAGCGTCGCGATGCCGGCCAGCCGCGACATCGCCGCGTGGTACTCCCAGGTCGGGTCGCCGAAGTGCGACATCCAGTAGTAGTCGTCGCACGCGCAGTGGTAGTTCCCGGCGCTGCCCGGCGACGCGGCGCCGACGTCCATCGCGGGCACGCCGTACCGCTGGAAGAACGCCTGGAAGTCCGAGCCGCCGCCGATGCGGTCGATCGGCGTCTTCCCGTCGTTCTGCGCCTTCCACGCCTCGTGCAGCGTCCCGTCCGTGCCGGGCCAGGACACCTCCTTGGACGCGTCGATGACCGACTGGTCCAGCGCCGGGGTCGCCGACGCGCCGAAGTGCGAGCCCGCGGCGCCGTCCATGTTCACGTAGGCGACGGCGTTGCGGAGCTGCTCCGCCCGCTCCTCCGCGTACTCGGTGGAGCCGAAGAGCCCGTACTCCTCACCGTCCCAGGTGGCCAGGACGACGGTGCGCTTGGGCCGCCAGCCCTCCTTGAGGAGCTTGCCCAGAGCGCGCCCCACCTGGAGCACGTTCTCCGTGGCGGACAGGTTGTCGCTGCTGCCGTACGTCCACGCGTCGTGGTGCGCGCCGAGGATGACCTCCTGCTCGGGGTGCTCGCTGCCGGGGATGCGCACGGTGACGTCCCACAGCGGACGCACCTGGTACTTGTTCCGCAGATCGAGGTGGACCTTCGTGCCGCCCGGCCCGAGCCGGTAGGGGAACGGCAGGCCGCCCTGCCAGTCCTTCGGGGCCTGCTCGCCCTTGAGCGCGCGCAGCAGCGGCTCGGCGGCGCCGTAGGAGATCGGCGCGGTCGGGATGAGCCCCTTCAGCATCGGGGCCTGCGACGGCGGGACGCGGTGCGCCCCCTTCACCGAGGCCCAGCCGGGGGTCTGCGGGTCGCCGGCGGCGAGCTGGATCTGCGCGATGCTGCCGCGCTGGATGCCGTCCGGGGCGCGCCACGGCCCGTCCGGGTACACCGCGCCCTTCGCGTAGCCGTCGTCGGCGGGGTCGGAGTAGATGAGCACGCCCTTGGCGCCGCGCTTGGCGGCCTCGCGCGGCTTGATCCCGCGGAACACCGCCCCGTACCGGACGAGGACGATCTTGCCCTTGACCGAGACGCCCTTCTTCGCGAGGAGGTCGAAGTCCTCCGGCCGCCCGTAGTTGGCGTACACGACCTCGCCCCGGACGTCCCCGGACGGCGAGAAGCCGTTGTGCCCGGGGATGACCTGGTCGTAGTACTCCTGCCAGGGCCGCTTCTTCTCCTTGACCGGCAGCGCCCGGTGCCGGGGCGCGGTCATGTCGATCTTCACGCGCTGCGGCATCGACAGGTACGCGTAGTACGTCCGGATCTCGGGTTTCAGTCCGTACGACCGGAAATGCCGGACGATCCGCTGGACGCGGTGCCAGTCGCCGGTCGTCGTGGTCAGCCCCGGTTCGCGCGCCAGTTCGGCGTCCAGGGCGCGGGCGGTCCGCGCGGACGGCACGGTGCTGAACAGCCGCTCGTACTGCCGCTGCCACGTCGCGTGCGCGTCGGTGAAGCCCGCGATCGAGCCGGGCGGGGCGGGGGACGAGGCCGCGGCGGGGACGGCGGCCATGGTGAGTGCGAGGGCGGGGGCGCTCAGCGCCGCCAGTGCCCGGGTTCGGGAGCGGAACACCAGCGTTACCTCCCAGTACGCCTGCTGAAGGTGCGGTACGGGTGCGCCCGGAACGTACGTCCCGATCATGCGGAGATCCAGTGCGCCTGCCGGATCCGGCCATCCCGCCGGCCGGATCGTCCATCATGGTGATCGTGCCGACCTCCCCGAGCCCCGACCCCAGCGCCGCGCCGCGACCGGCGGAGCTTGACGCGGTCTTGGAACGGATCACCTACGCCAACGAGGACACCGGGTACACCGTCGCGCGCGTCGCGACCGCCAAGAGCGGGAGCGACCTGCTCACCGTGGTCGGCGCGCTGCTCGGCGCGCAGGTGGGGGAGAGCCTGCGGCTGACCGGCCGGTGGCGCTCGCACCCCAAGTACGGGAAGCAGTTCGAGGTCGACTCGTACACGACCGTGCTGCCGGCGACGATCCAGGGCATCCGCCGCTACCTCGGCTCCGGCATGATCAAGGGGATCGGGCCGGTGATGGCCGACCGGATGGTCGAGCACTTCGGCACCGACATCCTCCGCGTCATCGAGGAGGAGCCGAAGCGGCTCGTGGAGGTCCGCGGCCTCGGCCCGAAGCGCAGCAAGCGGATCGGGGACGCGTGGGAGGAGCAGAAGGCCATCAAGGAGGTGATGGTCTTCCTGCAGGGCGTCGGCGTCTCCACGTCCCTCGCCGTCCGCATCTACAAGCAGTACGGCGACCAGTCGATCGACACGGTGCGCAAGCGGCCGTACCAGCTCGCCTCCGACGTGTGGGGCATCGGGTTCAAGACGGCCGACACGATCGCGCAGGCCGTCGGCATCCCGCACGACAGCCCCGAGCGGATCAAGGCGGGCCTCCAGTACACGCTGTCGGAGGCCGCCGACGACGGGCACTGCTTCCTGCCCGAGCCGAACCTCGTCACCGCGGCGGAGAAGATCCTCGGCGTGCCGAAGGAGCTGATCGTCCCGGCGCTGGACGAGCTGGCCCGCGACGAGGGCGTCGTCCGGGAGCCGATCCCGGGGGACGGCGACGACGCCGCCACCATCCCCGCCGTCTACCTCGTGCCGTTCCACCGGGCCGAGCGCTCGCTCGCCCGCGGCCTCCTCGACCTCCTCGACGCCCCTACCGACCGGCTCAAGGCGTTCGCCGACGTCGACTGGGACAAGGCCCTCCCGTGGCTGCGGCGGCGCACCGGCCAGGCCCTCGCCGCCGAGCAGGAGGAGGCCGTCAGGCTCGCGCTGACGTCCAAGGTGTCGGTGCTGACAGGCGGCCCCGGCTGCGGCAAGAGCTTCACCGTCCGCTCGGTCGTGGAACTGGCCGCCGCGAAGCATGCCAAGATCGTCCTGGTGGCGCCGACCGGGCGGGCCGCCAAGCGGCTCGCCGAGCTGACCGGGCACGAGGCCGCCACCGTGCACCGGCTGCTCCAGCTCCAGCCGGGCGGCGACCCCAAGTACGACCAGGACACCCCGCTCGACGCCGACCTCGTCGTGGTCGACGAGAGCTCCATGGTCGACCTGATCCTGGCGAACAAGCTGGTGAAGGCGATCCCGCGCGGCGCGCACCTGCTGCTCGTCGGGGACGTCGACCAGCTTCCGTCCGTCGGCGCGGGCGAGGTCCTCGCCGACCTGCTCGGCGCCGAGGTCATCCCGCGCGTCCGGCTCACGAAGATCTTCCGGCAGGCGCAGGAGTCCGGCATCGTCGTCAACGCGCACCGCGTCAACGCCGGCGAGCACCCGCACACCCGCGGCTACGCCGACTTCTTCCTGTTCCCGTGCGAGGAGCAGGACGAGGCCGCCGAGCTGACCGTGGACGTCGTCGCCAACCGCATCCCGCGCAAGTTCGGGCTCGACCCGCGGCGCGACGTCCAGGTCCTCGCGCCCATGCACCGGGGCACCGCCGGGGCGGGCTCGCTGAACGCGCTCCTGCAGGAGGCGCTGACCCCGCACGACGACGCCCGCCCCGAGCGCCGCTACGGCGGCCGCGTCTTCCGCGTCGGCGACAAGGTCACCCAGCTCCGCAACAACTACGACAAGGGCGAGGCGGGCGTCTTCAACGGCACGGTCGGCGTCGTCACGAAGGTCGACCTGGAGGAGCAGTCGCTCACCGTCCTCACCGACGAGGACGAGAGCATCGGCTACGCCTTCGACGAGCTGGACGAGCTGGCCCACGCCTACGCGATCACGATCCACCGCTCGCAGGGCAGCGAGTACCCGGCGGTCGTCGTCCCGCTCACCACCGGCGCGTGGATGATGCTGCGCCGCAACCTGCTCTACACCGGCATCACGCGGGCGAAGAAGCTGGTGGTGCTGGTCGGCTCGCGGCGCGCCCTCGCCGCCGCCGTCCGCACCGCGGGCGCGGGCCGCCGCCACACCGCCCTCGCCCACCGGCTGTCCCAGCGATAGGGCCTGTCCCAGCGGTAGGGCCTGTCCCGTGGTGGCCGGCTCAGCGGTAGCGGGCCAGCTCCCAGGGGTCGTGGGCGCAGAACACCTCGACCTCGCCGCCGCGCGCCAGCTCCCGCAGCCGGGCGACGTTCGCGAGCCGCAGCTCCCGGTCCACCTCGCCGCCCGCCTGGACGAGCTCCATCAGCGGATGCGTCACCGGCTCGGGGCGGTCGACCTCCCCGTGGTACATGTACGCGTCCCCGGCGTGCAGGAGCCAGCGGTCCCCGTCCCGCACCGCGACGCCCGCGTGGCCCGGCGTGTGCCCGCCGATCGGGACGAGCAGGATCTCCCCGGCCACGCCGTCCAGGGCCCGGACGCCGTCGAACCCGTGCCAGGTCTCGCCCTCGCCGTCCGCGTAGGCCACCCATTCCGGGCCGTGGGCGAGTTGCGCCGGGGTCTTGCCGCCGTCCGCCCGCTCCGCCTCGAAGACGTGCACGGCCGCGTCCGGGAAGTCGCTCAGCCCGCCCGCGTGGTCGCGGTGCAGGTGCGTCGGGACGATGTGCCGGACGTCGGCGGGGGAGTAGCCGAGCGCCTCGACCTGCCGGACGGCGGTCGCGGCCGGGTCCAGCGTCGGCCCGGCCATCTCCACCCAGTCGTCGAGCAGCCGCTCGGACGGGCGCTCGACGTCGCCGAGGCCGATCCCGGCGTCCACGAGGAGCAGGCCGGACGAGTCCGTCTCGACCAGCAGCACATGACCGGCGGCCCGCGCCGGCCGCAGCGGGCTCTCCGGCCCGTCGGCGGGCTCGATCTCCCGCATGGGGGCGCAGTCGAGGTGGTGAACGCGCATGGGACTCCTCACAGATGGTCGGCGAGCTGGCGGGTGACCTCGTGGATGACGGTCACGTCCCGCTGGACGCGGGCGAGCATGATGGCGCCCTGCAGGGACGACAGGACCAGCGCGGCCAGCGGGCCGACCCGCTCCTCCGGCACCCCCCAGCCCCGCAGCGCGGCGCGGAGGCCGTCCAGCCACTCCCCGTAGGCGGTGTCGCAGGCGGCGCGGAGGGCCTCGCTCGCGCCGGCCGTCTCCAGGGCCACGGTCGCGATGGGGCAGCCCTTGCCGAAGTCCGACTCCAGAAGGCTCCGGGCGAAGTGCTCGCCGATGGCCGCGAGGCCGGCCCGCCCGTCCGGCGCGGCGAGGACGGCCGCGGTGAGCGCCTCGGCGACCGTCCGGCCGGACAGCGCCACCGACTCGGCCGCGAGCTGCTCCTTGCCGTCCGGGAAGTGGAAGTACAGCGAGCCCTTCGGCGCGCCGCTCTCCCCGAGCACCTGGTTCACCCCGGTGCCGTGGTACCCCTGCCGCTGGAACAGGTCCGCGGCCGTCCGCAGGACCCGCTCTCTCGTCTCTCCGCGCGGTGCCATGCCCGACAGACTAGACAGACCGGTCTACAAAGTCCAAGTGCTCACCCGACGCTTCTCGAAATGTTTCGACAGCGTATTCCCATTTCGCAAGCAATGATCGAGATCTCAGAAGAATTTGACGACCGAAAGTTCCTTTCGATGTATTGACACATTTCGAGGGCGTTTCCACAATGAGGTCCCCCGCCCCTGGAGGAACACGGAATGACCCAGCACGCTCCCCTGCCCGGCGCGTCCGGGAGAAGACCCTCCGGCGCCCGCCGCCCGCTGATCCTCACCGCCGTCCTGACCCTGGCGGCCGCCTTACTGGTGGGCCTGCCGGCCGCGGCCGGACTGGCGGCCCAGCGCGCACCCGCCGCCGCGCCGCTCGCCGCCGACGACTGCAGCGCCGGCTACGTCGGCCTGACCTACGACGACGGGCCCACGTCCGGCTTCACGTCGACTCTGCTGTCCACCCTGCAGCAGAACGGCGTCCGCGCCACGCTGTTCAACATCGGGCAGAACGCCCAGAACAACCCGTCGCTGGTCAGCGCGGAGAAGAACGCCGGCATGTGGATCGGCAACCACAGCTGGACGCATCCGCACCTCACCCAGATGTCGCAGTCGCAGATGCTCTCGGAGCTGCAGCGGACGCAGCAGGTGATCCAGCAGCAGACCGGCACCGTGCCCCGGCTGTTCCGGCCGCCTTACGGGGAGACCAACTCGACGCTGCGGGCGGTCGAGCAGCAGCTCGGACTGACCGAGGTCATCTGGGACGTCGACTCGCAGGACTGGAACGGCGCGTCCACCGCCCAGATCGTGCAGCGGGCGAGCCAGCTCCAGAACGGCCAGGTCATCCTCATGCACGACGGGTACGGCACGACGATCCAGGCCATCCCGCAGATCGTCGCGAACCTCAAGAGCCGCAACCTGTGCCCCGGCATGATCTCGCCGTCCACCGGACGCGCCGTCGCCCCCGACGGCGGCGGGAGCACTCCGCCGCCCGGCGGCGGCTCCTGCACCGCGCAGATCACCCAGGGCCAGCAGTGGAGCGACCGGTTCAACCTGTCGGTCACCATCTCCGGCGCGACCAACTGGATCGCCACCGTGACCGTGCACAGCCCGCAGAAGATCATCGCGACCTGGAACGGCTCGCCGACGTGGGACGCCACCGGCACCGTGATGACGATGCGGCCGAACGGCGGCGGCAACACCTTCGGTTTCACGATCCAGCACAACGGCAACTGGACCTGGCCCGACGTCTCCTGCCGGACCGGCTGAACGGGCCCACCCCGGGGCGCCTTCCCGGTGACCCCGCCCCGGCCGTGGGGAGGTGCGCCGCCGTCAGCCCTGCTCGGGAGGCGGCGGCGCGGTGCTCTTGCGGACGACGAGGCTGGTCGACAGCTCCAGCCGCGTCGCGACCGGCTCCCCGTTGCGGATGCCGAGGATGATCTGCGCGGCGGACTCCGCCATCTGCCGCAGCGGCTGGTGGACGGTCGTGAGCGCGGGGCTCGCCCAGGGCGCCACCGCGACGTCGTCGTAGCCGACCACCGACAGGTCGTCCGGGACGCGCAGCCCGTGCACCCGCGCGGCCTCCAGCACGCCGAGCGCCTGCAGGTCGCTCCCGGCGAAGATCGCGGTCGGCCGGTCGGGCCGGCCGAGCAGCTCCATCGCCCGCTCGAAGCCGCCGTCCACGTGGAAGTCGCCGTAGGAGACGTACGACGGCTCGACGTCCAGCCCGGCCATGCTCATCGCGGAGCGGAAGCCGTCCAGCCGCGCGACCGAGCACAGCATGTCCGCGGGCCCGGTGATGATCGCGATGCGCCGGTGCCCCTGGTCGATGAGGTGCCGGGTCGCCGCGAGGCCGCCGGACCAGTTGGCCGAGCCGACCGACGGGACGTCGGGCTCGGGGTCCCCGGCGGGGTCGATGATGACGAACGGGATCGAGCGGGACCGCAGCCGCTTCTTGTACTCCGGCGGCATGCTGGAGAACAGCAGCACGACGCCGAGCGGGCGGCGGCGCAGCACCCCGCTGATCCACTCGGGGCCGGGGGAGTGCCGGGTGCCGCTCTCGGTCAGCACCAGGCTCGCGCCGTTGGCCTTGGCGACGCTCTCCACCCCGCGGATCAGCTCCATGGTCCACAGGCTCTCGATCTCGTGGAGGACGATCTCGATGAGCGGCGCGTCGGGGCCCGACCGGGAGCCGCGCCGGTAGCCGTGGTGCTCCAGCAGGCGCTCCACCCGGAGGCGGGTCTTGCGGGCGACGTCCTCGCGGCCGTTGAGCACTTTCGAAACTGTCGAAATGGAGACGCCGGCCTGATCCGCCACTTGGGCCAGGGTCACCCGGCCGGGTTCGTCCTCCTGCTGCATGCTGGAAGCATAAGGATCTCGGCGGCGGCTCCGAAAGCCGGTACCCGCGCGGAGACGCAGATCACTGCCGCGCGTAGCGCTCGACGGCGGCGATGAGCAGGTCCTCCGCGAGGTCGTAGACCCGGTCGACGTCCTCGGCGGTGCCGGTGAACCGGCCGTTGGCCTCGGACGCCGCGAGCCCCAGCCCGATCGTGTCCAGCAGCCGCTGCAGCGGCGGGACGACGTCCTCCGGCACCCCGGCGCTGCGCAGCATCGCCTGCACCGCGTCGCGGGCCCGCCGGGCCTCCCCGGTCACGGTCGGCCGCGTGAACAGCAGCAGGAACACCGCCGGATGGCGCCGCGCGACCTCGCGCACCCCGGCGCCGAACGCGCGGAGCCGGTCCTGCCAGGGCAGCGCGGGGTCGTCGTCCGGCAGTTCCCGGATGAGGCGCTCGACCAGGCCGTCCAGGAGGCCCTGCTTGTCGCCGACGTACCGGTAGAGCGCCATCGGCGTCACGCCGAGCCGGTCGGCGACGCCGCGCATGCTCACCGCGTCGAGGCCGCGCTCCTCGGCGAGGTCCAGGGTCGCGTCCAGCACCTCCTCGCGGGTGAGGCCGCGGGTGCCGCGACCGCGCGGCGCGGGGGTCTTCATGACCGGCAGTCTAGCGGTTAATATACGCCGTATATCTACGCCGTATATTAACGAGAGGTCCGGACCCATGCCCCCTCGCCAGCCCCCTCGCCGGCGCCCGGCCTGGACCCTCGCGGTCGCCTCGGCCGCCGGGTACCTGCTCGTCCTCGACCTCGTCGGGGTGAACATCGCGCTCCCCGACATGCGCCGCGGCCTCGGCGCCGGCCTCGCGGAGGTGCAGTGGGCGGTCGACGCCTACGCGCTCGCGCTCGCCGGGCTGCTGCTCACGGCGGGCGCGCTGGCCGACCGGCTGGGCCGCCGCCGCATGCTGCTCGGCGGGCTCGCCGCCTTCACGGGCGCGTCCCTGGCCTGCGGGCTCGCGCCGTCGGCGCCCGTGCTGGACGCCTTCCGCGCCGTGCAGGGGATCGGCGCGGCCGTGCTCTACGGGACGGCGTCGCCGCTGCTCGCGGCGGCGTATCCGGCGGGCCGCGGCCGCAACCGGGCGCTCGGGGTGTACGCCGCCGCGGCGGGCGCCGCCATCGCGACCGGCCCGCTGGTCGGCGGCGCGCTCACCGGGCTGCTCGGCTGGCGGGCGATCTTCTTCCTCAACGTGCCGGTCGGCGCCGCCGCGTTCGCCGTCGCCGCCCTGACCGTGCCCGAGTCGCGGGACCCGCGGCCCCGCCCGCTCGACCCGGCCGCCGCCGTGCTCCTGACGGCGGGCCTCGGCGGGCTGCTGTGGGCGCTCATCGAGATCCCCCGGCTGGGCTGGCACGCGCCCGGCGTCCTGCTCCCGGCTGCGGCGGGCGCCGCCGCGCTCACCGTCCTCGTACGGCGCCGCGTCCCCGAACCCATGATCGACCTGTCGCTGCTGCGGGACGGCCTGTACACGGCGAACGCGTCCGCAGCGCTGTTCTCGCACGCCGCCGGCACCGGGTCCCTGGCCTACTTCTCGCTCTACGTGCAGGGCCCGATGGGCACCCCGCCGGCGCAGGCGGGCCTCTGGTTCCTCACCTACAGCGCGCCGGCGCTGGCCGCGCCGCTGCTGCTCGCGCGGGTCGCGCACCGCGTCCCGTCCGCCGCGCTCGTGGCGGCCGGGCCGCTGCTGACCGTGCTGTCGACGCTGCTGCTCGCCGCGACGTACCGGACGGGCTCGTGGCCCGCGATGGTGCCGGGATTCGCCCTCGGCGGGCTCGCGGCGATCGGCAACCTGGTGTCCAGCCAGGTCGCCCTGGAGGCGGCCCCGGCCGAGCGCGCGGGCGTCGCCGCCGGGATCACGAACACCGCCAAGCAGCTCGGCATCGCGGTGGGCGTCGCGGTCCTCGGCGTCCCCTACGGCCTGGCCGGGGTCGGCGGGATGCTGCTCACCGCGGCGGCGCTGGCCCTGGCCGGCGCGCTTCCGGCCCTCTACCTCCTGAGCGCCAGCCGGTCGAGGCGCAGGCCGGTGAAGGCGCCCGCGGTCACGCCGCGCACCCGCTCCGACCAGACCAGGTGATCGTGGGCGGACCACAGCGGCATCGCGGGCATGTCCCGCAGCATCGCGCTCTCCGCGAGGCGCGCGGGGATCACCCCGTCGTCGGCGGTGGCGGCCTTCTCGGCGTCGGCGACGAGGCCGGTCGTGTAGGCGTCGTCGAACCCGGTCCCGGCGGCCAGCAGCGGGGTGAGCGCGGCGACGGGCGCGGGGTAGGCGGCCGTGGTGTGGACGACGAAGGGGCCGTCCACCTCGCGGCCGGCCACGGCCTCGCGCAGGCCGGTGACCGGGCGGGGGCGCGCGTCGAGCTCGAGTTCCTTGCGGAGCTGGCCGGCGACCGCCCTGACCCAGGCGTCGTCGCCCCGGTCCGCCTCGTACCAGATGTTCAGCGGCCCCGTCAGCCCGCCCGCGTCGGAGAGCGCGGCGACGGCGGCCTTCGAGTCGTGCACGCACAGCCGGCACTGCCCCTCGCGGCGGCCGGGGAGGATGCCCGGCGCCATGAGGGAGTCGGCGGGGGAGTACTGGTGCCCGAGCGCCCCCTCGGTCACCGCGGACCGGTCGATCGCCATCGACAGCGCCGACCGGACCGTGGGGGACGCCAGCCGCTCCGCCCACGCCGGGAACGCCAGGTACGTCACGTCCCGGCCGGGGACGGCGCGGTGCCGGTCCCCGAAGTCGGCCTCCATCGACTCGTGCCGGTCGGGCGGCACCTGCGTGGCGACGTCCAGTTCGCCCGTGGCCGTGGCGCTGTACTGCGCCTTCGCGTCCGGCATCACTTTCACGGCCACCGAGCGGCCCTTGCCCGACCGGGGCCGCAGGACGATCTCCCGCGCGCTCCGCGACGCCACCGTGAACGGGCCGTTCCCGACCGGTCTCCGCCCATAGGACGCCCAGTCGCGCGATGTGAGGACGCTGTCCGGGAGCGGGAAGAACGCGGGGTCGCCGAGGAGGGCGGGGAATCCGCTCAGCGGACGGTCGAGCGTCACCTCGAAGGCCAGGTCGTCCTTCACCGTGAGCCCGGCCACGCTCTCCGCGCCCCGCCGGGCGCCCTTGACGTGCGCGACGTCGGTGAACAGGCGCGCGCCCGCCCAGCCCTCGCGCAGGGCGGCCGTCCAGGCGCCGGTGAACGAGCGGGACGTGACGGGCGAGCCGTCCTGGAACGTCGCGCCGGGCCGCAGCCGGACCGTCCACACCCGCCGGTCCGGGCTGGTGACCGACGCGGCGGCGGCGTTCGCGGGCGCGCCGGTCTCCGGGTCGTAGGAGACGAGGCCCGTCCACACCGCGTTCGCGATCATGCGCCCGGACGTGTCGCGGACGTCGCCCGGCAGCAGCGTCGCCGGGGCGGCGGCGCCGACCGCGATCCGCGGGTCGGCGGGCTCGCTCCACGCCCGCAGGGCCGCGACGGGGGCCAGCAGCACCACCACCGCCCCGGTGACCAGGGCCGCGGTACGCGTGGAACTCTTCATGCCTCTCCTGGGAGCCGGAGCCGGCCGACGCCGCGAGCGTAGAGCAGCCGGACAGGTCCCACCAGTCCTTACGGTCCTGAGTCCATTTCGTGACCGGCCGCCTGTTGATCAAGCACGTGGCCGCGGTCACACTGGCGCTTGCGATGATCCTCTTCCGTGGAGGCGCGATGCTCCCCCGCACATCCATCCCCGCCGGGCGCCTGATCCAGGGCGGCGTGGCGGTCGCGGCGTCCGTGGCGCTGCTGGCCGGCAGCGCCTGGGCATGCCCGCCCGAGCCCGAGAACCAGACCACCCAGGCCGCGGGGCAGGCCGCCCAGGCGGAGGGGACCGGCGGCCACGCCGGGCACTTCCACCGGGCGGACGCCGCGGCGACCGAGAAGTCCGAGGCGGTCAAGGGCGTGCGGCGCGTCGGCGGCGTGACCGACGCCAAGGGCGCCATCTCCCTGATGTTCATGGACTACGGCCACGGCCGGCACAAGCGCACGATCATGTACGCGACCGGCGACTTCGGGCTGAAGGCCTACGACATCACCGCCGACCCCAAGGTCCCCAAGCTGGTCGGGCAGCTGAACATGCCCGGCATGTGGGAGACCGAGGACACCGACTTCGACCCCAAGCGCAAGATCATCTACCTGTCCCGGGACCCGCGCGCGTTCGGCGGCAACACCCGGACCGGCGAGTCGGGCATCTACGTCGTGGACGCGTCCAAGCCGGAGAGCCTGCGCCAGATCACCTACGTCAAGGTCCCGGCCGGGCACACCACGACGTGCGTGAACGACTGCAAGTACCTGTGGACGGGCGGTCCCGCCAAGGCCGACTGGATGCCCGCCGACTGGGGCGGCCGCCCGGTCTGGGTGACCGACGTCCGGAACCCGGCCAAGCCGAAGGTCCACCAGGACCCGATCGACACCGGCCGCAACGACGGCAAGACCGACTACACCCACGACATCCAGGTCGACTCCAACGGGGTCGCGTGGGCGTCCGGGCGCGGCGGCGTGCGCGGGTACTACACCACCGGCCGCCACTACGACCCGGTGGCGAAGAAGTGGCGGAAGGCCACGGCCGTCGACCCCGTCCCGTTCGCGGGCGGTGGCCTCGACGAGGCCACCACCAACTCCACCTTCATGCACAACAGCTACCGGGCGGTCGGCGGCACGCGGAACCAGGCCGCCGACCCGCGCAGGTGGGGCAACGGCAAGCTGCTGTACATCACCGAGGAGACCTTCAACGACGGCTGCGCCAACGACGGGCTGCTCGTCATCGCGTCGCTGGAGGGCTCCTACGGCGGTGAGGGCTGGCGGTCCACGCCGGAGAACAAGTTCCGCCTGCACACCGTCGGGACGTGGGGCGTGGCGGGCAAGGAGGGCAGCGACCCCACCAGCACGGACTGCTCCGCCCACTACTTCGACGTCCGCGACGGCGTGATCGTCCAGTCGTTCTACTCGCAGGGCACGCGGTTCCTGGACGTCCGCGACCCGACGAACCCCCGGCAGGTCGCCTACTACCGGCCGGCGGACGCCGCGTCCTGGCAGCCCTACTGGCACGGCAAGTACGTCTACGTCGCCGACAACACGCGCGGCGTCGACGTCCTGGAGCCGACCTTCCGCTGACACCGCGGCACTCGAAGGCCCGCCCCGGCCAGGGGCGGGCCTTCGCCGTCACAGCGCCGGTCTGTATCAAGGCCGCTCGTATGGGTCCCGTCGTGTCAGCGCCCGTCGTGTGAGCGCTTGTCGCCGGGGTGGCGGGCGGTGCGCTCGGCGGCCTGGACGGCGGACCCGGCGGCCCGGCGCAGCTGGTGCCCGGCCTGCTGGACGACCTGGGCCGGCCGGGCGGGCAGGTGCCGCTCCGCGCCGCGGTGCCGCCGCCAGTGCTCCCGGGCGCGGGCCCGGTGCTCGACGCGCAGGTTCTCGATGAGGCGGTCGACGTCCATCGACACCTCCCCGTACAGCGGCCACAGGTCCCCGGCCGCGGCCCGCCCGTGCAGCTCCCGGCGGAGCCGGGCGCGGCGCTCGCGGGCCACGTCCACCCGCACCTCCAGGTCGTGCTCGGCGTGGAACGGGCGGGCGTCGCGGGCGAGGTCGGAGCGGGCGAGGCGGCCGTAGGCGGCGATGCTCGCGGCGATCCCGGCGAGGGCGTCGCCGAGTTCGCGGCGCAGCAGCGGGTCGGTCATCAGCCGGCCCCGCTCGCCGAACCGCTCGTCGTCGGCCAGCGACCGGGTCAGCCCGCGCAGCGAGAGCATGCAGTGCTCCATGGTCTCCATGGCGTTGCGCAGCGCGACGCCGGCGTCCACGAGCCGCCGCGCCCGCGGGTTGAGCCGGACGCTCTCCTCGGCGGCGCCGAGGTCGCGGTCGGTCCGGCCGATCTCGCGGGCGAGCCGCTCGGCCTCCTCCTGCCAGCGGGCGGCCTCGCCCGCGGTCCGGTCGCCGCGCAGCCCCTCGGCGATCTCCTCGATCAGCGTCCGCAGCTTGCCCGAGATGTCCTCGACGGCCTCCTCCGCCGGGCGGACCCGCACCGAGGGGACCAGCAGCGTCGCGGCCAGCCCGGTGGCGGCGCCGATCAGCGTCTCCAGCACCCGCTCGGCCGCGCCCGCCTCGCTGGCCGCGCCCAGCGCGAAGATCAGCATCGCGGAGATCGGCACCTCCAGCACGTGTTCGCCGAGCCGCAGGACGTGCCCGATGACCAGCGCGGCGAGGATGGTGAGGCCGAGCGTCCACCAGGAGAACCCGATGGTGCTCGCGGCCATCACCGCGACCAGCACCCCGGAGGTGACCGCGGCGACCCGCAGGATGCTCGCCTTGATCGTCCCGACGACGGAGAACTGCACGACGAGCAGCGCGGTCAGCGGGGACAGCAGCGGCTGCGGCCCGCCCGCCGGCAGCACGGCCGTGGCCAGCACGAACGCCAGCACGGCGGTGAGCGTCAGCCGGGCGATCTTGTAGGCGGTGGACTGCACCTCCGTCGCGACGCGGAGCGGCGGGCGGCGGGCGCGGCGGCCGTCACCGGATGCGCGGTCGCCCGCACGGGAGCGGCGGCGCTGGAACGGGAGCGACATGCCGGGAGTCCTTCCCGCACGCCGGCAATATTGCGGCAAAGTCCCAGAATGCGGGTCAGATCACGTCCGCCGGCGGGCCCGGAACGCGGCGACGTTCGTCCGGTTCGCGCACGCCTCCGAGCAGAACCGGCGCCGCCCCGCGCGGGACGTGTCGGCGTACACCCGGTCGCAGCCGTCGGCGGCGCAGACCCCGGTGCGGCCGAGGCCGTGCTCGACGATCAGCTCGGCGAGGTTCATCAGCGTGGTCGCCCGGAACCGGTGGGTGAGCCGGGACGAGGGCGGTGCGTAGTGCATGTGCAGGCCGTGCGGCTCGTGGTCGGACAGGTGCGGATGCATGGGGATCTCCAGCATCAGCCGGTTGAGCAGCGCCGTCGCGTCCTGCAGCCGCTCGGCCTCGAAGAACGGCCGCAGGATGCGGCCCCAGGCGCGGAAGTCCTCGGCGTCGGCGTCCTCGAACTCGCGCCAGAAGAACTCGTTCTCGCGCAGGATGCGGCGCAGCGCGTCCGCCGAGGCGTCCCCGCCCGCGCTGGTCACGGCGTTGACCAGCGCGGCGGCCGCCGATACCCCGTGGCTCTTGTAGCCCGTGACGCCCATTACCCCTGCCTCCGGTTCACCCTGACGTCTGTAAATGTTATCTTGGGTACAACCCTTACAGACGTCCCTGGGGATGCGCCGTGGAATGCCCGCGCTGTGGCTGGCCCGAGTCCGATGTGTACGAGGTGCTGTCGCGGCACCTGACCTCCGAGGGCGTGGTGACCTACACCCGCTGCGCGTGCGGCCGGCTGCAGATGCGCGTGCAGCGGTTCGACGCGGGCCCCGTCGTGGCCGCCGGCCGCGCCGCCGGCGCGCCGCCGGACCGCCTCTGACCGGCCCTCTTCCAACCGGACCGTCCCTGACCGGACCGTCACAGACCGCACCGCACCTCCCTCAGTGGCGCCAGCGGGTGGCGGCGGCGATCTCCTCCGGGGTCGCGCCGTCCAGCAGGTCGATCTCCCCGCGCCGGACGGTCGCGACCGTGTCGACGACCGCCTCGCCGAGCGCGTCCCGCAGCGCGGCGTCCGCCTCGAACGCCGCGACCGCCGCCGCGAGCGAGGCCGGCAGCGGCGTGATGCCCCGGGCCGCGCGCTCCTCCTCCGCCAGGCCCGCGGGGTCGGTCTCCACCGGCTCGGGCAGCCGCCGGTCGGCGCCGAGGCCGTCCCGCCCCGCCGCGAGCAGCGCCGCCAGCAGCAGGTACGGGTTCGCGGCGGCGTCCAGGCACTTGACCTCCAGGTTCGCCGCCGTCGCCCGCTCGCCGTCGGCGCCGGTGATGAACCGCAGCGCCGCCTCCCGGTTCTCCAGCCCCCAGCACGCGAACGCGCTCGCCCAGTGCGACGGGATCAGCCGCAGGTAGCTCGCCACCGTCGGCGCGCCGACCGCCAGCAGCGCCGGGAGCCGGTGCAGGATCCCCGCCGCGAACGACTCCCCGGCGGCCGTCATCCCGTACGGGCCGGAGCCGCCCGCCATCGCGTTCGCGGGGCCGTCCGACCCGCCCTGCCGCCACAGGCTGAGATGCACGTGGCAGCCGTTGCCGACCGAGTCGGCGTCGACCTTGGGGGAGAACGACGCGGCCAGGCCGTGCTCCATCGAGACGGCCCGGACCGTCTCCCGGACGAGCACGGCGGTGTCGGCCGCGCCGAGCGGGTCCTCGGCAGCCACCGACACCTCGTACTGCCCGGCCGCATACTCAGGGTGTAGCTGCACGACGGTGACGCCCGTTTCCTTCAGCGCGTGCAGGACGTCCCGCAGGTAGCCGGCCAGCTCGGTGACCCGCGTCATGCCGTAGGCCGGGCCCTTGCACGCGGGGACGAACGCGTCCCCCTCGCCCTTCGACACCGCCCACTCGATCTCGAACGCGGCCTTCACCGACCAGCCCCGCGCGGCGAGCCGGTCGGTCTCGCGGCGCAGCAGGGCCCGCGCGTCCAGCGGGTGCGGGGTGCCGTCCTGCGCGTACCGGAGCGCGGGCGCGTGCGCCCAGCCGGGCAGCGCCGCCATCGGCACGAGCCGCTCCAGGACGGGATGCAGCCGCAGGTCGCCGGTGGGCCCGCCGATGTACCGGCCGGAGACGATCGAGTCGTCCAGCAGGAACACGTCGAACACCGGCGACATCCCGACGCCCCACGCGGCGGCGTGCTCCAGCCGGCCCACCGGGACGGTCTTGGTGCGGGTGATGCCGCTGACGTCCACCCAGGTCAGCGCGACCGCCGCGATGCCCTGCCCGGACAGCCGGCGGGCGGCCTCGGCGGCCCGCCCGCCGAGCCGCGCCCGTTCGCGCCCGTCGAGCGCGTACGCGTCGGGGCCCGGGTCGCCGGGCGCGGTCTCGGAGGTCTGTTCCACGGTGCTGGCTCCCGGTCGGAGTGGCGGCGGAGGAGGCGGGCACGGCCTGTAAGGGCCCGTAAGGGCATCGTAGGGAGAACACCGGCTTGTTTCAGGGAGGCGGGCGCCGTGCTGGAGTACCTGGAGTCGCTGCCGCTGGTCGACCACCACTGCCACGGCGTCCTCGGCCGCGACCTCGACCGGACGGAGTTCGAGGAGTCGCTCACCGAGGCGGAGACGTCGGGACCGCCCGGCGTGAGCATGTTCGACACGCAGGTGGGGTTCGCGCTGCGGCGCTGGTGTCCGCCCGTCCTGGACCTGGACGCGCACGCCGAGCCGGGCGACTACCTCGCCCGGCGGGCCGAGCTCGGCGCCGCCGAGGTCAACCGGCGGTTCCTCGCCGCGGCCGGCCTGGACGCGCTGTACGTCGACACCGGCTACAGCCCGGAGGCGATCCTCGACCCGCCCGAGCTCGGCCGGCTCGCCGGGGCCGCCGCCCACGAGATCGTCCGGCTGGAGACCGTCGCCGAGCAGGTCGCGGCGGACGGGGTGGAGGCCGCGCGGTTCGCCGACGAGGTCCGCGCCCGGCTCGACGCCCGCATCGACGCGGGCGGCCCCGCCGGCGCGAAGTCGATCGCCGCCTACCGGGCCGGGCTGGAGCTGTCCGGGGAGCGGCCGTCCGACGCGGAGGCGGCGGAGGCGGCCGGGCGGCTGATGCGCGCGGCGGAGGAGGCGGGGACGGCGCCGCGCGTGTGCGACGAGGTCCTGCACCGGTTCCTCGTCTGGTGCGCGGTCGACGCCGGGCTGCCCGTCCAGTTCCACGTCGGGTACGGGGACGCGGACGCCGACCTGCGCCGCGGCGACCCGCTGCTGCTGATCGGGCTGCTGCGCGCCATGGACCCCGTCCCCGCGATGCTGCTGCACAACTACCCGTTCCACCGGCACGCGGGCTACCTCGCCCAGGTGCTCCCGAACGTGTACGTCGACGCGGGGCTCGCGACGCACAACCTCGGGCACCGCTCGCCCGCGCTGATCGCCGAGCTGCTGGAGCTGGCGCCGTTCGGGAAGGTGCTGTACTCCTCGGACGCGTTCGGGCTCGCCGAGCTGTACCACCTGGGCGCGCTGCTGTTCCGGCGCGGCCTCGCCGGGTTCCTCGCGGGCGGGGTGGAGGACGGCGCGTGGGCGGCCGCGGACGCCGAACGCGTCGCGGGGCTGGTCGCGTCGGGCAACGCCCGCCGCGTCTATGGTCGGTGATGAACGCGATCTTCTGGGAGGAACCGGCATGGCCGCACGTGCACGCCTGCTCGTCATCGGGGGCGACGCCGCCGGGATGAGCGCCGCGTCCCAGGCCCGCCGGCGGCGCGGCCCGGACGAACTGGAGATCATCGCCGTCGAGCGGGGGCACTACGCGTCCTACTCGGCGTGCGGGATCCCGTACTTCGTCGGCGGCGTGGTCGGCGACCTGGACCAGCTCATCGCCCGCACCCCGGCCGAGTTCGCCGAGCGGGGCATCGACCTGCGGATGCGCACCGAGGCGGTGGAGATCGACCCGGACGGCGGCCGGGTCCGGCTCCGCGACGTCGACGGCGGCGGCGAGCGCTGGGAGTCCTACGACGACCTGATGATCGCGACGGGCGCCGTGCCCGTCCGGCCGCCGCTGCCGGGCGTGGACGCGAAGGGCGTGCACGGCGTCCAGATCCTGGACGACGGGGTCGCGATCGTCGAGGGCCTCGAAGAGCGCGAGGCGCGCCGCGCCGTCGTGGTCGGCGGCGGCTACGTCGGCCTGGAGATGGCCGAGGCGATGGTGATGCGCGGCCTGGAGGTGTCCCTGGTGGACGCCGCGGAGCAGCCGATGGGCACGCTCGACCCGGACATGGGCGCGACCGTCGCGGACGCGATGCGCGGCCTCGGCGTGAAGCTGTACTTGGGGGAGCCGGTCGAGGGCTTCGACACCGGGCCGGACGGGTACGTCACCGCCGTCCGCACCGGGAGCCGCACGCTCCCGGCGGACCTCGTCGTCCTCGGCCTCGGCGTGAAGCCGGAGACGGGGCTCGCCCGCGCGGCGGGGATCGCGACCGGCCCGACCGGCGGCGTCGTCACCGACCGGCGGATGCGGACCCGGACCGAACGGGTGTGGGCGGCGGGGGACTGCGTCGAGAGCCGCCACCTGGTGTCCGGCGGTCCGGCCGCGATCCCGCTCGGCACGCACGCCAACAAGCAGGGCCGGGTCGCCGGCATCAACCTCGGCGGCGGCTACGCCACCTTCCCCGGCGTCCTCGGCACCGCCGTGTCCAAGATCTGCGACTGGGAGGTGGCGCGGACCGGGCTGAACGAGCGGGAGGCGGCCGCCGCCGGGTTCGCGGCGGTGACCGCGACCGTCGAGTCCACCACCCGCGCCGGCTACCACCCGGGCGCCACCGAGATGAAGACGAAGCTGGTCGCCGAGCGCCGGTCGGGCCGGCTGCTCGGCGCGCAGATCGTCGGGCGGGAGAACGCCGCCAAGCGCATCGACGGCCTCGCCATCGCGCTGTGGAACCGGATGACGGTCGAGGAGATGACCGGCCTCGACCTCGGCTACGCGCCGCCGTTCGCGCCCGTCTGGGACCCGGTGCTGGTCGCCGCCCGCAAGGCCGCCGACGCGGTCGAGGCGGACATGCGCGCCGGGTGCTGACCGGTTTCCTGATCGCTTTGTCGGTGTTCTCCCTTAACGTGTGGCGCCATGAGCACGACGGGGCCGAGGACGGCCGACGAGAACACCTGGGAGACGCCGGCCGCGTGGCGGGGGCTGATCCATCCGCGCCGCGACCGGTCCCCGCGCCGCCCGGCGGTGCGGTCCGACGACGCCGCGCTCCGCCAGGCGCGGGCGCTGCTGGACGCCGTGCGCGGCCGCGTCGAGGAGATCCTGGCCCTGCCCGGCACGACGCCCGCGCTGGCCGAGCACGCCCGCGCCTACCTGGGCGGCGCGCCCGACCCGCTCGGCGCGGCGGTGGCCGCCGCCGTCGCGGTGTCCGAGGGCGGGCTGGTCGAACTCGGCGGCAAGTCCCCGCTCCTGGACGCCTGGACCGCCGAGCACGGCCTGCCGTTCGCCGCCTGCGCCTACGCGGAACAGCCCGCGATCACGGTCGACTACGTCCAGGCCGGGATCCAGCGGACATGGGCGGGCGTCCGCGACTCGACGGCCTCCGACTACATCGGGGGCTGGTGGGCGCGGGAGGGGGAGGCCCGGCATCTGCGCGCGCTGCTGGCCGCCGCCGACGACGACGTCTACGCCGAGGCGGTCGAGTCGCTGGCGGCCCGCCGGCGGACGTCCCTGCAGCGGCTGGTCGTCTCCTACCTGGTGCCGACCCGGCGGGACTGGGTGGACGAGGTGTGCGCGGACCCCGAGATCGAGGCCATCCCCGTCCACAACGACCTGCGCTGGATGCTGTTCTGCTCGCTCGGCGACCCGCAGCAGGTCGACGCCGACCGCCTCCCGCTCGGCTACCGCGACCGCGCCCTGAGCATCCTCGCGACCCTCATCGACGGCATCGGGCCCGCCGGCGCGGTTCCGCTGCTGACGGGCGCGCTGGACGGCGAGTACCTCGGGACCGACGCCAAGCGGACCATCCTGGGCGTCCTCGCCGTGCTGCCCGTCGACGGGGCGTTCCAGGCCCTGGTCGACCGGGTCGGCGACCGCCACGTCCCGCCCGTGCTGCTGGCCGCCGCCGGGTCCTTCCCCGCACGGGCGATGCGGTCGCTGGCCGCGTCGGCCGGGAAGCCGGAAGTGGAAACGGTCCTGCGGCAGCACGTCCTCACCCACCCGGAACTGCTGGAGGAGATGCTGCCGGAGCTGCCGGAGGAGTCCCGGGCGGCGATCGAGCGACTCCGCGACACCGGCGCCCGGGTCCCGGAGGCGGCGCCCGAGGCGCTGCCGCCGCTGCTCACCGCCCCGCCGTGGACCCGTCCCCGGACGAAGGCCAAGCCCGTCGTCATCAAGGACGTTCCGTCGCCCGGCACGCGCTCGATCGCCTGGGAGCCGGGGGAGCGCGACGCCTGGGATGCCGACCTCCACCACCGCTGGCGCTGGGCGAAGCGCCTGGACTGGAACGTCCAGGCCGCGAAGTTCCAGAAGGGAGAGCTGCCCGCCTTCCAGGAGATCACGTTCCTCGTGGAGGCGCCCGATGAACTGGTGCGCCCGCTGCTCGTCGACTGGCATCCAACCGAGGCGTGGGGGATGGACGAGGCGGGCCCCGTCATCGTGGCCCGCTACGAGCTGGACGCGCTGGACGGCGCCGTCCGCCTGGCGCGGCTGGACCCGACGCACTGCGGCCACATCCTGCTGCCCTACCTGAGCGACGACGTCGCGCGGCTGATGGCCGACTGGCTCGCCCGGCTCAAGCAGGCGGGGAAGACGGCGCGCGCCTGGTTCGGGCGGCACGGTCACGCGGCCGTCCCCGCGCTGCTGCCGGACGCGCTCGGCAAGGCCGGCGCCGCCCGCCGCGCCGCCGAGGGCGCGCTGCGCGCCATCGCCGAGCGGCACGGGGCCGAGGGCGTCGTGGCGGCGGCCCGCGTCCACGGAGACAAGGCCGCCGGGGCGGTCGAGGCGCTGCTGTCCGCCGACCCGCTCGACGTCCTGCCCGCGAAGATGCCGGCCACCGGGGGGTGGTCCGACGCGCGCCTGCTCCCGCAGCTCCTGCTCCGCGACCGCGCGCACGCCCTCCCGGCCGCCGCCGCGCAGCACGTGGTCACGATGCTCGCGATGTCCAAGCCCGGCGCGGAGTACGCGGGGGTGGGCGCCGTCCGCGAGCTGTGCGACCCCGAGTCGCTCGCCGGGTTCGGCTGGGCGCTGTTCCGCGCGTGGGAGGCGCAGGGGGCGCCGCCCAAGGACGGGTGGGCGCTGACGCAGCTCGGCCTGACCGGCGACGACACCACGGTCCGCGGACTGACCCCGCTGATCCGGGCCTGGCCGGGCGGCGGCGGCCACGCCAAGGCCGTCACCGGCCTCGACGTGCTCGCCGCCATCGGCACCGACGTCGCCCTGATGCACCTGCACGGCATCGCGCAGCGCGTGAAGTTCAAGGGCCTGAAGGGCAAGGCGCAGGAGAAGATCGAGGAGGTCGCCGCCGGGCTCGGCCTGACAGCCGAGCAGCTCGCCGACCGGCTCGTCCCCGACTTCGGGCTCGACGCCGACGGCGGCATGGTCCTCGACTACGGTCCGCGCCGCTTCACCGTCGGGTTCGACGAGCAGCTCAAGCCCTTCGTCATGGACGAGGACGGCAAGCGCCGCAAGGCCCTCCCCAAGCCGGGCGCCAAGGACGACCCCGAGCTCGCCCCCGCGGCCTACAAGGCGTTCTCCACGCTCAAGAAGGACGTGCGGACCGCCGCCGCCGACCAGATCCGCCGCCTCGAAGCGTGCATGGTGACGCGCCGCCGCTGGCCGGTGGCCGAGTTCACCGAGCTGCTGGCCGGGCACCCGCTCGTCCGGCACATCGTCCGGCGCCTGGTCTGGCTCGCCTTCGACGGGGGCGGGGACGGCGACGGGGACGGCGGCAAGACGACCGCGTTCCGCGTCGCCGAGGACGGCACGTTCGCCGACGTGGACGACGACGTCCTTATCCTCGCCGACTCGGCGTCCGTCGGCATCGCGCACCCCGTCGACCTCGACGTCGAGCCGTGGGCCGAGGTGTTCGCCGACTACGAGATCCTGCAGCCGTTCCCGCAGCTCGGACGGCCCGTCCACCGGCTGGCGGACGAGCAGCGCGCGTCCGGCCGGCTGGCGGAGTTCGAGGGCCGGACGGTGCCGTTCGGCAAGCTCCTCGGGCTGACGTCGCGCGGCTGGCAGCGCGGCGAGCCGCAGGACGCGGGCGTCGAGTGCTGGATCTCCCGGCGGCTCCCCGGCGGACGGTACCTCACGATCGCCCTCGACCCCGGCATCGCCGTCGGGATCCCCGACGAGTTCCCCGACCAGACGCTGGTGACGGTCGGCCTGGCCGCCCGTCCCGAGCAGTTCTGGCTCAGCACCGAGAACCCGACGGGGACGTTCGCCGACCTCGACCCGGCGACCGCGTCGGAGATCCTCGCCGACCTCGCGACCCTCACCTCCTGACCTCCTGACCCGCTTAGCCCGACCTGCCGACCCGAGAGAGAGCCATGGAACTGCCGAAGGCGCTGCTGGAACCGCCGTGGGCGGCGCGCAAGTCCGCCGCGACCCCGCCGGGCGACGAGCCGGTGCTCGTCGCGGGCCTCGAACCGCCGGGCGGCCGCACGATCCGCTGGGCGCCGGGCGAACGCGAGGAATGGGCCGCGAGGGAGCCCTACGGGTCCTGGCGGGACGGCGAATGGGAGGAGGCCGCCGAGAAGTTCCGGGACGGCCGGATGGGCTACGAGCCCACCCGGGCCGGGTTCCTCGCGGCGGCGCCCGAGCATCTGGCCCGCCCGCTGCTGGCCGGCTGGCAGCCGGAGGTGACGTGGGACTTCGCCCACTCGCTCCGGCCGATCGTCGCGCGCTTCGAGACCGACGCCTGGGACGTGTCGTTCCGGCTCGCCAAGCAGAACCCGTACGGGACGGGCCCGGTGCTGGAGCCGTTCCTGTCCGCCGACGTGGCCCGCCTGGTGGCGGACTGGCTGTACCGGCTCAAGTCGGTGCAGCACCTCGCCGCCGACTGGTTCGCCCGGCACGGCCTGGACGCCGTCCCCTACCTGGTGCCGGACGCGCTCGGCAAGCGCGTCGGCCCGCGCCGCAACGCGGTCAAGGCGCTGCGGACCATCAAGGGCGACGTCGCCGAGGCCGCCCGCGTCCACGGCGACGAGGCCGCCGAGGCGGTCGCCGCGCTCCTGGCCGCCGCACCGCCCGCCGCCGCGCCCGCCCAGCCCCCGTACAAGCCGCCGCCCCTCCCCGCCTGGCTCGACCTGGGCGCGCTGCCCGCCCCGGCGCTGAAGGGCGGCGGGGAACTGCCGCCCGAGGCGCTCCGCACGCTCCTGCTCGCGATGGCCGTGCCGGACGGCCGGGGCATCGACGTCGCCCCGGTCGTGGACGGGGCCGCCGAGGTGTGCGAGCCGGAGGCGCTCACCGCGTTCTCGTGGGCGCTGTTCGAGGCGTGGGAGGCGGCCCGCTTCCCCGGCCGCAGCGGGTTCGTGCTGTCCCTGCTCGGACGGTTCGGCGACGAGGAGACCGTGCGCCGCCTGACCCCGCACATCAAGAAGTGGCCGGGCCAGCCCGGCGGGCACGGCCGCGCCGTGCACGGGCTCGGCGTCCTCGTCGAGATCGGCGGCGACACCGCGCTCACGCAGCTCGACGGCATCGCGCAGAAGGTGAAGTACAAGGGGCTGAAGGAGGAGGCGCGGCGCCGGCTGGCGTTCGCGGCGAAGCAGCGCGGCCTGACCCGCGACCAGCTCGCCGACCGCCTCGTCCCGAGCTTCGGCCTGGACGGCGGCGGCGCCCTCACCCTCGACTACGGGCCGCGCCGGTTCACCGTCGGGTTCGACGAGCAGCTCAAGCCCGTCGTCGCGGACGAGAACGGCAGGGCCCGCAAGTCGCTGCCCAAGCCGGGCGCCAAGGACGACCCCGACCTGGCACCCGCCGCCTACCAGCGGTTCGCGGAGCTGAAGAAGGAGCTGCGCGCTGTGGCGTCCGTCCAGGTCGCCCGGCTGGAGACGGCCATGGTCATGGGCCGGGAGTGGACGGCCGCCGAGTTCGGCGAGTACGTCGTCGGCCACCCGCTGATGAGGCATCTCGCGCGGCGCCTGGTCTGGCTCAGCGGTGACCGGGCCTTCCGCGTCGCCGAGGACCTGACGTTCGCCGACCTGAACGACGACGCGGTGGAACTGCCGGAGGGCGCGGCGGTCCAGATCGCGCATCCGCTGGAGCTGGGCGACACCCTGGACGCGTGGTCGGAGGTGTTCGGCGACTACGAGATCCTGCAGCCGTTCCCGCAGCTCGGCCGGCCCGTCCACACCCTCGCCGAGGGGGAGGGCGCGGACGGCCGGCTCGCCCGGTTCGAGGGCCTGACCGTCCCGACCGGCAGGCTCCTCGGCCTCACCCGGTCCGCGTGGAGCCGGGGCGCGCCGCAGGACAACGGCATCGAGCGCTGGATGTCCTGGACGCTCGCCCCGAACGCGGCCGTGGTGCTCGACCTGAGGCCCGGCATCGCCGTCGGCTACACCGACCTGAACCCCGAGCAGACGATCGAGCACGTCTGGATCGGGAAGTGGGCGGGCGACTACGCGCCGTCCCGCGTCATCGAGAACGGCTTCGCGGACCTCGACCCGGTCTTCGTCTCCGAACTCCTCGCCGACCTGACGTCCCTGACGGCCTAGGCGAAGCGGCTGACTAGGCGAAGCGGCTGACTAGGCGAAGCGGCTGCTCGGCACCGGGCCGGGGGAGCGCACCGCGTCCCTCGGCCCGGCCAGCCAGTGGCCGCGGACGGCGCCGGCCAGCCGGGCGAGCACCGCGTCGGGGTCCGGCGGCGCGCCGTCGTCGTCGACCGCCTCCGGGGCCGCCTGGACGATCTCGGCGGCCAGTTCCTCCACGGGGCGCTCGTCCGGCGGCACGGTCTCGGGCTCACCGCCCGGCGTCATGCGCAGCCGCTCGCCCCACGGCGACTTCACGACCTGGTGCAGGAAACCGGTGACGTCGGCGCTCACCACCGGCGGGTCGGTCCAGCAGGACGCGTGCTCGAACAGCACCTGCCCCTCGGCCCGCTCCCGCAGCCCCTCGACCTCGGTCTCGTTCAGGTCGTAGGCGACGACGAGCGCATCGGGGCGACCGGGCGCGAACGGCTCGGCGGGCAGCCCGAACAGCCGCGCCGCCGCCAGCCCCAGGACCGTGCTCGACCGGTCGGGGAGCAGCCCGACCGACGCCGGCCGCCGGCCCGCCGCGTCCAGGACCAGCCGCAGCCGGTCGAGGCTCCGCCGGCACATCCCGAAACCGTCGGACATGTAGGCGAACCGGCCCGTCATGCCGTCCTCGAACCCGTACGGCGAGATCGTGGCGAGGAGGCTCCCGGTGAGCGCGAAGTGCCAGCCGCGCAGGTCGCGTGCGTCCAGCGGGGCGACGGCCCGCACCGCCGCCGCCCGCGCGATCATCCGGGCGAGCCGGTCGCGGGCGGGCAGCCACTGCTCGTCCTCGGGCGCGGGCAGCCGCCCCGCCTCCCGCCCGGCCCGGTCGACGTCCCCGGAGAACAGCGCGTTGTAGGCGAGCAGGTACCGCGCGGGCCACGGATCGAGCGAATCCACCCGGGGCTCCAGCACGGCGACCGCCTCGGCGTGCCGGTTCTCCCGCTCCAGCGCGGCAGCGAGCTCCATGACCAGCACGGGCTCGCCGGGCAGCAGTTCCACCGCGCGCCGCAGCGGGGGGATCGCGAGGAAGGGGATTCCGCGCTCGATGCACGCGTAACCGAAGTCGTAGAGCTGCTGCGGCCCCTGCTCGCTGGCCATCGCCCGCGCGGCGTCCCGCAGGTCGTCGAACCCGGACAGCTCGGCCGCGCCCTCCATGAGCCGCGCGATCTCGCCCAGTTCCATGCCGCCGGCGTTGAACCGCAGGTGCCGGATCAGCCCGGGGATGTCGCCGCTTTCCAGAAGTGCACGCGCGTCGCTCATGGCGGGCCACGTTACAGCGGCCCGCCCCGTTCATTCACACCGTTTTCTCCAGCGCCTGGAGAACGTCCGCCACGAGATCCTCGGTGTTCTCGACGCCGACCGAGAAACGAACGAACCCCGGCTCCACGGCGTCGCCGCCCCAGCGCCCGCGCCGTTCCGCGGAACTGTGCACGCTGCCGAAACTGGTGGCCTGCATGACCAGCCGCAACGACCCCAGGAACCGTTCGGCCGCGGCCTCGCCGGGCAGCGTGAACGACACCACGCACCCGAACCGGCGCATCTGCCGGGCCGCGACCTCGTGCGACGGATCGTCCGGCAGCCCCGGATACCGGAGCCCGTCGACCCGCCCCCGCAGCGCCTCCGCCAGCGCCATCGCGTTGGCGGCCTGCCGCTCCAGCCGCAGCTCCAGCGTGGCGAGCGACCGGTGCGCCAGCCACGCCTCCATCGGCCCGGGAATGGCGCCCACCGTCTTCCGCCACAACCGGACGCCCTCGGCCAATTCCGGATTCCGCGTCGCGACATGCCCGAGCAGCAGATCCCCGTGCCCGCTCAACGCCTTGGTGTCACTGGCGACGGAGAAATCGGCGCCCAGCTCCAAAGGCCGCTGGCCCAGCGGCGTGGCCAGGGTATTGTCCACCGCCACCAGCGCGCCCGCCGCGTGCGCGGCCTCGGTGATCCGCGCGATATCGCACACGTCCAACCGCGGATTGGACGGCGTCTCCAGCCATACCAGGCGCGCTCCGTCCAGCAGTGCGATCTGCGCGTCCCCGCCGGTGGGCGCCATTCGCACGACCGCCCCGTACGACTCCAGCCGCTCTTTCAACTCGCGCGTCGCCATGTAGCAGTCATTCGGCAGCACGACGACATCGCCCGCCCGCGCCTGCGACAGCAGCACGGCCGCCACGGCGGCCATTCCCGACGAGAACGACACGACCTCGGCGCCGCCTTCGAGTTCGCTGATCGCCCGTTCCAGCAGCGTCCACGTCGGATTGGAGTCGCGCCCGTACGTGTAGGGCCCGCCCGTCTCGCCGGCGAGGTGGTAATGCGCCGCGAACACCGGCCCCGGCAGCCCCGGCGCGAAGTTCTCCGCCTCCGGCCGCCCGGCCCCCACCGCCAGCGTCCCGTCCCCGATCGTCACCCGCGCCTCCTCAAGCCCTCGGCCCATCGCCCGTGCACGGACCGTGAACCACGGTACGCCGGTCCGTTTCCACCACTGGGCCGCGGCCCCGTCCTGGCGGCGGAGGAGAGGCGCACGGAGCGGCCCCTGCCGGCGGTCAGTCGCGGAGGCGGGTGAGCGTCTGCGGGGTCAGGTGCTCGGCGAGTTGCTCCAGGAGGGCACTGACCTGGGCGATCCGCTCGGAGTCGGTGGTGTCCAGGGCTTTGGCCAGCGCGGCGTCGATGGAGGTCGCGCGGACCTGCTCCACCCGGTCGGAGACGCCGGGCGCGGGCCGGATGAGGAGCCGGCGGCGGTCCCGGGCGTCGGGTTCGGCGACCACGGCGCCGGCCTCGCGGAGGCGGGCCACCGCGGCCGACACGGCGCTCTGCGGCAGGCCGGTGCGGGCGGCGATCTCGCCGATCGCGCCGCCGGGGTGCGCGCGCACGTCGCTGACCACGATCAGCACGGTCCGGACGCCGGTCGGCTGGTCGCCCAGCCCTTCGGTGGGCAGCGCCTCCTCACCGATCTTCATCAGCGTGCGGCCCAGCAGGAACAGCTCGACTCCGTTCACCCCGCCAAGATACATCAGAAAAGATGTATCAGTCTTGATGTATCAAGTTTGATGCTTTACGGTGATCCACGACGGCGGCGCCCGGAGCCGCCGGTGAGAAGGGAACCCGAGATGACCGCTGTGAGCACCGCGAGGGCAGGCCATCTGTCCGTCCAGGACGCGACCCTCTACTACGAGGTGCGCGGCACCGGCCCGGTGCTGCTGATCTCCCAGAGCGGCGAAGGCGACGCCGGACGCAGCACCGACCTGGTCGACCGGCTCACCGCCGACTACACCGTCGTCACCTACGACCGGCGCGGCCTATCGCGCAGTACTCCGGACGACCCCGGCCGGGGAGTGACGCTGGCCGAGCACGCCGACGACGCGCACCACCTGCTCGCGGCGCTCACCGACGAGCCCGCGGCGATGCTCGGCTGCAGCCTGGGCGCTGTCATCGGCCTGCACCTGGCCGTCCGCCACCCCGGCCAGGTCGGCACGCTCATCGCGCACGAGCCGGTCGCGCCGCGCCTGCTGCCCGCCGCCGAACGCGCGCACCACGAAGCGGAACTGGCCGGCATCCAGCGGCTCTACCGTCGAGACGGCCTGGGCCCCGCGCTGAGGACGATCACCGAGGTGCTGGGCATCGACCCCGCCGCCCCCGGCGCCGAACCCGGCCTGACTCCCCAACCCATGACCCCGCGGCGCATCGCCAACTTCGGGTTCTTCATCGAGCGCGACTTCACCGCCGTCATCGACGACACCCTCCCGGTCGCCGAGCTGGCGGGCACCCGGACGCGCATCATCCCCGCCGCGGGCCGCACCACCCCGCGAACCGTCTTCGACTACCGCTGCGCCGAGGAACTGGCCGCCCTGCTCGGCACCGGGATCGCCGAACTCCCCGGCGGCCACAACGGCAACACCACCCACCCGCGCGCCTACGCCGCCCGGCTCCGCGACATCCTGCGGGACGCCTGACCTGGACGGACGGCCGCGCGGGGCCGGGGACGGCTCCCCGTGGGGCGCCTCTAGGCGTCGCGGAGGGAGTCGGCGATGTTCCGCGCGATCTCGGACTCCTCGATGCGGCCGAGGGCTTCGAGGGCGACCGACTTGTTGTAGTGGTCGTTCCAGGAGTCGGGGCCGTTGTCGATGGCGTAGTCGATGACGGGCAGGGCCTCCTCGCAGCGGTCCAGCTTGACCAGCGCCGCGCCCTTGACGCTATGCGCGCTCGCGAGGTCGTACTGGCCGGCGCCCACGGCGGTTCCGGAGGTGAGCAGGGCGATGGCCTGGTCGATGGCGGCGAGGGCCTCCGCGTCCCGGCCGGCGTCCATCAGCAGGACCGCCCGGTTGACCTGCGGCGCGGGGTAGCGGGGCTCGACGGCGACGGTCTCCTCGTACGCGGCGAGCGCCTCGGCGTCCCGCTCCAGGAGGGAGAGCGCGCGGGCCTTCTCGAAGCGGGACGGCACGTCGGACGGGTTGAGCCGGATCGCCTCCTCGAACGCGGCGAGCGCCTCGGCGGGACGCCCGGAGTCGGTGAGGGCGATGCCGCGCCAGTGGTGCGCGGTCGCGTACGCGGGGCGGAGCCTGATGGCCTCGTCCAGGTCGCGCAGGGCGTCCTCGAACCGGCCGGACCCGATCGCGCTGACCGCCCGGTCGTGGTGCTCGACCTCGGCGGGGCGGGGGCGGCCGCTGAGCTGCTCCAGCCTGCGGCCCGGCACGAGCTTCCCGCCGCAGTGCGCGCAGCGGGGCGCGCGGAAGACCGAGCCCGGGGCGTGGCAGCGGTCGCAGAAGTTCTTGCCGCAGTCGCCGCAGATCATGAACTCGATCGCGAAGCCCTCGGGGTCGTTGCGGGCGACCGGGTTGCCGCCCGGCACCTTCGACACCGAGATGAGGCGCGTGCAGGCCCAGCCGGAGCAGGCGAGGATCATGGGGGTGCCCTTCCGTCATCGAACGTGTGGTCCGTCGTCGAACGTGTGGTCCCAGTCGAGTTCCCAGGCCCGCAGCACATGGTCCCGGTCGCGGGAGACCGCGAGGTGGGCGTCGGCGCTGAGGCCGACCCAGGTGACCGCGGCCGTGTGGGCCTTGAGGGTGTGCAGGCAGCGTCCGGAGGGAACGTCCCAGACGCGCAGGTTCCCGTCGGGCCCGCCGGAGACCGCGAACCGGTCGTCGGTGCTCCGCGCCAGGCAGGTGACCGGCTCCGGCAGGCGGTGCAGGAGGCGTTCGGCGCGCAGGTCCCAGACGCGCAGCGCGCTGTCAGGGCCGACGGTGGCGGCGAGGGAGCCGGAGGCGTCCACGTGGATGGACGCGAGTTCCTCCGCCGGGCCCCGGATGTAGCCGGTGCCTTCGCCGGTCGTCCCGTCCGAGATCCAGAGGGCGCCCACCGTGTGCCCGCACGTCACGACCGTGCGGCCGTCGGCGCTCATCGCGGCCGGCGACTGGCCCGGCAGGACGCGCGACCGCCGCCCTTGGAGCCGCCAGTGCGTCACCACCCGGCGCATGTCCCACGCCAGGAGGGTCCCGGCGTCGGGCCCGAAGCGCAGGGAGAGGACGACCCCGCTGTGGCCCTTGAGGGCGTGCCTGCGCCTGCCCTTGGCGAGATCCCAGACGCGGACGGTGCCGTCTTCGTCGCCGGACGCGGCGAGCCGCCCGTCCGGGCTCACCGCCAGCGACCTGACGTCGGCCTTGTGGCCGCCGAGGACGCGCACGCACTCGCCGGACGCCACCTCCCACATGCGGACCTTCCCGTCGCTCGCCCCGGTCAGCAGCCGGTGGCCGTCCGGGGTGAAGGCGACGCACGCGACGGACATGCCGCTCACCTGGAGCGTGTGCAGGTGTTCCCCGGACGCGGTGTCCACGAGCCACACGATCGGCCAGCCGCCGAACGTCACCGCGAGGACGCCGCCGGCGCTCAGCGCGCTCGCGCTCACCGACCTGCGGTCGGTGCCGGGAAGTTCGGGCCCTTGCCAGGCGCCCAGCAGGTCCGTCCGGCGGCCGTGCCGCCCGGCCTCGCGCCACAGGCGGAGCAGGTCGCGGCTCCGCTCGTGGCCCGGGACGTTCCGGGCAGCGCGTAGTTCCGCCCCGGCCCGCGCCCAGTCCCCGGCGTCCGCGTGCCTGCGGGCGCGGGAGAGCGCGAGGCCCGCCGCGTCGGCCTCGCGGGCCAGTTCCGCCGCCGTGCGCGGGCGCGCGTGGCTCCAGGGGGCGCGCGGCCCGGGATCTGCCAGGTGCCACGCGTGGACGGCCGGAGCGCCCGGTGCGGTGAGCGCGTACCGGCCGTCGTCGCTCAGCGCCACCGTCCCGCCGAGGGCTCCTCGGCCCGGCAGGGTGCGGACGCCGCGTTCTTCGCCGAGGTCCCACAGCTGCAGGCCGTCCGGGCCGGTCGACAGGGCCCGCGCGCCGTCGTCGCTGACGGCGAACCGGGTGTCGGGGTTGACGCGCCGCTCCAGGGCGCGCAGCGGACGGCCCGCCACGGTGTCCCAGACGCGCAGTTCCGTCTCGGTCGCGGCGAGCGCGGCGCGTCCTCCCGCGCTGAGCGCGACACGGGCCCGGGGGAGCGACGTCGTCCGGACGAGCATGCCCTTGGCCGCGCTCCACACCCGCAGGCGCATGGTGGTGGGCTCCCACCTGACGACATGCCCGTCACCGGTCATCGCGACAGCTCCGCCGAGCGCGCGCGGGAGATCCTGTTCCTGCTGCAGAGTGCGGACGCAGTGGCCGTCGCCGGTGTCCCAGAGCCGGACGACGCCGCCTTCAGTGGCCGTCACCAGGAGCGAGCCGTCCGAAGCGAACGCGAGCGAATCGACCCGCCCGGCATGGCCTTCGAGGCGGTGCAGCACGAGCCCGGACCGGACGTCCCAGACGAGCACGGCGCCGTCCGCACCACCGGAGGCCGCTGACCGGCCGCAGGGGCTCAGCGCGACCGCGCTCACCCCGCCCGCGAGCCCGGCGGAATGCGCGGCCAGCACATGGACGCAGCGCCCGGCCGCCAGATCCCAGATCCGCACCGTGCCGCCCTCCGCACCGGGCGGGGGCGGGTTCGAGGCGTCCCGGCCGCCGCTGACCGCGAGCCCGGCGCCGGCGCCGAGCGCGACCGCGCTGACCGGGTTGGCGTGGCCCTCCAGGACGGCGGGCGGCGGCGCGGCGGGCAGCCGCCGGGCGCTCGCCAGCGCCGCGGCCGGCTCGGGGGCGTCCGGCGCCCGCCGGGCGGCGGCCTCCAGCAGCGCCACCGCCTCGGCCGCGGCGCCGCGCTCCAGATGGACGAGGCCGAGCAGGTGATCGCCGATCCAGTCGTCCTCGTGCGTCGCGCGGACCTGCTCCAGCTCGCCGATGAGCTGCGCGTCCGTCATCCGCCCGGTGCGCCACAGGCGCAGGCCCCGGTTGAAGACGGCGTGCGGATGGTGCGGGTCGGCCCGGACAGCCCGCTCCCACAGCGCCTCCGCCTCTTCTGGGTGGCCGAGGTCCAGCATGGACAGCGCCTGGTTCGACAGCCCGTCCGCGAGCAGCGTCGCGGGCGCGGGCCGCTCCCGGGGGTAGGGGGTGCCGGTGACCTGCGCGTACACGGTGGCGAGCGCCTCGGCCAGCTCGTCCATCCGGTCCGGGCGCGACGACGGGTCCGGGCGGAAGCACGCGCGCAGCAGGTCCGCGAGGCCGGGCGGCAGGACGCCGGCCGCCCGCACGGCGAACTCCTCGAACGCCCGGCCGCCGTCCGCGCCGGACCACACCGGCGGGCCGCCGGTGAACATCGCCAGCACGCTGAGCGCCCACGACCACACGTCCGTCGCGCGGGTCAGCGGCGCCCGGTCGCCCGCCGCCGCCCGCGCCTGCTCGGGGGAGCAGTACGCCGGGGTCAGGCCCGCGAAGCTGACCAGGGGGTCGGCGTCGGGGCGCGGGACGCCGTCCTCGCCCGCCCGGATCCGCGCCTTCGCCAGCCCGAAATCGGTGACCTTGACCGTCCCGTCCGAGGTGAGCATCACGTTCGCGGGCTTCACGTCCTGGTGGACGAGCCCGTTGCGGTGCGCGTGGTCCAGTCCCCAGGCGAACTGGATCGCGACGTCGACGAACCGGCCCGCGGTGCGGCGCGGGTCCGGGCCGCGCAGCCGCCCGTCCTTGATCGCGTCGGCGAGGCTGCCGCCGCCGACCCACTCGGCGAACACGCCGGGCAGCGGGCCGAGCCGGCGCACGTAGGCGCAGTTCACGATGTGCGGGTGCAGGCCGAGCCCGACCCACGTCTCGGCCTCGTCCTCGAAGCTCCGCAGCGCGTCCTCGGAGCCGACCAGCTCGGGACGGGGCACCTTCATCGCGAGCTCGGCGTCCCAGCCGCGGTGCCGCACCCGGTAGACCAGGCCCATGCCGCCGGTGGCCACCACGTCGCGCACCTCGTAGAGATCGAGCACGACATCGCCGGGCCGCCAGGTCGCCTCGGTCATGGGGGAATCCTACGGATCTGTCGGCCCGCTCCTCTACCGTTGGGCGCCATGGAAGATCAGCCCCCCGGCGAGGACGTCCTGACCATCCCCGACGTGTGGCGGCGGGCGCTGCACGCCCGCCGCGGCGGCGCCCCCGGTCCGAAGATCAAGGTCGACCCGGCGGCACCCCGCGCGGTGCGGAGCCTTGCCGAGGAGACCGGCGGGGCGGTCGAGGCGCTGCTCGAAGGAGGGGCCGGCGACGCGGCGCTCGCCGAGGCGGCGCGCCGGCACCTGGACGGCGCGGCCGACCCGGCGGGGGCGGCGGCGGTCGCGGCGGTCACCGTGATGGGCGCCGGAGGCCCGTACGTGCGCGGCAAAGTGCACCGGGCGTACATCGACGCCTGGACCGCCGAGCACGGCCTCGCGTTCGCGGCCTGCGCGCTGGTCGAGCTGAGCCGCACGGAGGCGACCCGCAAGGGCGGCGGCTCGTGGCGGGGCACCTCGGTCGGTGCCGCCCGCATCGCGGACGAGGCCACCGTAGCGGTCTCCCTGGACGACGCGCGGCGCGTCCGCGGGCTGCTGGCCGCGGCCCCTGAGGCCGACTACGCCGGCGCGGTCGAACGGCTGGCCGCGCACCGGACGGGGTGGGGCGCGCGGTGGCTCGTGTCGTACCTGGTCCCGACCCGGCAGGACTGGGTGGACGAATGCTGCGCCGCACCCCTGCCGCCGCGCCGTGGCGTCGACCTGACCGTGCTCGCGCTGTCCTCTCTCGGCTCGGCCGACCAGCTCGCGGCCCCGCCGCTGGCGCGCGGCCTGCCCTACGGGCGGGCGAACCGGGCGCTGCTCGCCACGCTGGTCGACGGGGTCGGCCCCGGCGTCCTCCCGCTGCTGCTCGACGCGGTCGACGGCGGCCGGCTGCCCTCCGACGACCGCAAGACCGTCCTGGAGACGATCGCCGTCCTGCCGACCGACGAGGCGTTCCAGGCGCTGCTCGACCGGCTCGACCGCAAGCACGCGCGCGTGGCGGTCATCGAGGCCGCCCGACGGTTCCCGGTGCGGGCGCTGCGCCTGCTGGCCAGGGCGGGCGCCGACGACCTGCTCGCGGGCCATGCCGCGGCCCACGCCGAGCTGGTCGCCGCCGTGCTGCCCGGCCTGCCGGACGACGTCGCCGCGGCCGTCGAGCGCGTCACCGCCGCGTCGGCGCGCGTCCCCGACGCCGCGCCGGACGAGCTGCCCACCGTGCTCGCCGCCCCGCCGTGGCGCGACCCCCGGCGGCCCGTCCTGACCGGCCTGACGCCGCCCGCGCCGCGGCTCGCCTGGCGCGACGGCGAACGGCGGGAATGGCTGGAGACGGACCTGGAGCGGCACGTCGGGAGGCCCGCCGACCCCGACTGGGAGGCGATCGCCGAGGGCTACGAGGCGGGCGACCACAAGATCGCGCCGCTGCAGCTGATGTGCTACGGCCCCGAGGACGTGGTCCGGCCGCTGCTCCCCGGCTACGAAGGGCTGATCCGCCGGTTCGCCCACGTGTGGATGCGGCCGCTCGCGGCCCGCTACGAACTGGACGCGCTGCCCGCCGCGCTCCGCACGGCCCGGCCGAACCCGGAGACCTGCGCCGACCCGCTGATGCCGTACCTGGACGCGGACGTCGCGCTGCTGATGGCGGAGGGCCTGGTCAAGCGCGGCAACCGGCTGCGGCCCGCCCGCCGCTGGTTCGACCGGCACGGGCTCGCCGCCGTCCCGCTGCTCGTCCCGGCGGCGCTCGCCGCGAAGGCCAAGGACTGGCGCGGCGCCGAGACCGCCCTGCGCCACGTCCTCGCCGCGCACGGCCTTCCCGCCGTCGTGGACGCCGCCCGCGCGGCCCACGGCGACGAGGCGGCGGACGCGGTCGAGGAGCTGCTGTCCCTGGCGCCGACCGAGACCGGCCTCGCCCAGCCGGTGAAGACCGGCATCTGGGTGGACCCGGCGCCGCTCCCGCAGGTCCTGCTGCGCGGACGCGACCGCGCCCTGCCCCCGGACGCCGTCCGCGCCCTCATCGAACTGCTCACCCTGGACGCCCCGCACGGGATGGACGAGCTGGCGGCGGCGTGCGAGCCGGGCTCGGTGGCCGAGTTCGGGTGGGCGCTGTTCCAGCAGTGGCTCGACGCGGGCAAGCCGTCCAAGGACGGGTGGGCGCTGCGGCAGCTCGGCCGCACCGGCGACGACGGGACCGTCCGGCGGCTGACCCCGGTCATCCGCGCGTGGCCGGGCGAGGGCGGGCACAAGAACGCCGTCACCGGCCTCGGCGTCCTCGGCGAGATCGGGACGGACGTCGCGCTGATGCACCTGCACGGCATCGCGCAGAAGGTGAAGTTCAAGGGCCTGCAGGTGGAGGCGCAGGCGCGGATCCGGCAGGTCGCCGACCGGCTCGGCCTCACCACCGAGGAGCTCGGCGACCGGCTCGTCCCCGGCTTCGGGCTCGACGCGAACGGCGGCATGGTCCTCGACTACGGGCCGCGCCGCTTCACCGTCGGGTTCGACGAGCAGCTCAAGCCGTTCGTCACCGACGAGGACGGCAAGCGCCGCAAGGCCCTCCCGAAACCCGGCGCCAAGGACGACCCCGAGCTCGCGCCCGCCGCCTACAAGGCGTTCACCGACCTCAAGAAGGACGTGCGGACCGCCGCCGCCGACCAGATCCGCCGCCTGGAGCGGGCGATGGTGACGCAGCGCCGCTGGGCCCCCGACGACTTCAGTGCGTTCATCGTCCGGCACCCGCTCGTCCGGCACATCGCGCGCCGCCTGCTCTGGGTCGCCTACGACCCTGAATCCGGCGGGGAAGGGGACGCCGCCGCGGCGACCGCGTTCCGCGTCGCCGAGGACGGCACGTTCGCCGACGCCGAAGACGACGCGTTCGACCTCCCCGCGTCCGCCCAGGTGGGGCTCATGCATCCGGCGCGCCCCGGCACGGACGTCGAGGCGTGGGCCGAGGTGTTCGCCGACTACGAGATCCTCCAGCCGTTCCCGCAGCTCGGCCGTCCCGTCCACGTCCTGACCGAGGCCGAGCGGGAGAGCGGCCGGCTGGAGCGGTTCGAGGGCCTGAAGGTCCCGTTCGGGAAGGTCCTCGGCCTCGTCAAGCTCGGCTGGGAGCGCGGCGAGCCGCAGGACGCGGGCGGCGAGCGGTGGATCTCCCGCCGCGTCGCCGGCGACCGGTACGTGGTGATCGACCTCGATCCCGGCATCTCGGTCGGCGCCGTGGACGCCACCGGCGACCACCAGGTCCTCGACTACGTGTGGTTCGCGACGGAGCCGGGCGACTTCTGGCCCAGCAAGGGGACCCCTCTCACCTTCGGCGAGCTGGACGCCGTCACCGCGTCCGAGATCCTCGCCGACCTGACCACTCTCGCGGAGGCCGCGCAAGCATGAGCGACGACAAGACCGACTACCAGCGGCCCCCGGCCGAGGTCCGGTTCGCCGGGGAACTCGACCGGCTCCGGGAGGACGACACCGGCCCCCGCCCGCCCGGCTGGGCGCTGAGCCTGACGGCGGCGCGGCGGTTCATCACCGGGGACGAGGCGCTCGGCATCGGCCGCAAGTTCGTCGGCGACACCGCGCTCATCGACCGCGCGCTCGTCACCCTCGCGACGAGCCGCGGGCTGATGCTGGTCGGGGAGCCCGGCACGGCGAAGTCGCTGCTGTCGGAGCTGATCGCGGCGGCCGTCAGCGGGACGTCCACGCTGACGATCCAGGGCGGCGCGGCCACCACCGAGGACCAGATCAAGTACTCGTGGAACTACGCGCTGCTCGTCGCGGAGGGGCCGTCCACGCGGTCGCTGGTGCCGGCGCCGCTGCTCACCGGCATGGCGGAGGGCAAGGTCGTCCGGTTCGAGGAGATCACCCGGTGCCCGCTGGAGGTGCAGGACGCGCTGCTGTCCCCGCTGTCGGACCGCGTCCTCGCCATCCCCGAACTGACCGGCGCGGACGCGATGGTGTTCGCGCGGGACGGCTTCAACGTCATCGCGACCGCCAACACCCGCGACCGGGGCGTCAACGAGATGAGCGCGGCGCTCAAGCGGCGGTTCAACTTCGAGACCGTGTTCCCGATCGCCGACTTCGGCACCGAGCTGGACCTGGTCGAGCAGGAGGCGCGGCGGCTGCTGGAGCACAGCGGCGTCGAGGCGCCGCCGCGCCGCGACGTCCTGGAGGTCCTCGTCACCGCGTTCCGGGAGCTGCGCGGCGCCGCCACCGAGGACGGCCGGGCCATGGACCGGCTGTCGGCGGTGATGAGCACCGCCGAGGCCGTGTCGGTCGCGCACCAGATCGGCGTGCGGGGCTGGTTCCTGCGCGGCGAGCCCGGCACCGCCGCCGACATCGTCGAGTGCCTCGCCGGCACCGCCGCCAAGGACAGCCCCGACGACCTCACCCGGCTGCGCCGCTACCTGGAGCAGCAGGCGGCCCGCCGCGACGGCGCGCAGTGGAAGGCGCTGCACGCCGCCCGGCACCTGCTGCCCGGCTGATGGCCGCCACGTTCCTCGGGGTCCGGCACCACAGCCCGGCGTGCGCGCGGCTCGTCCGGGACGCGATCCGGCGGCTGCGGCCCGCGTACGTGCTGGTCGAGGGGCCCGCCGACTTCGGCCCGAGGATGGACGAGCTGCTGCTCGGCCACACCCCGCCCGTCGCGGTCTTCAGCTACTACCGGGACGCGGAGCGGGTGCACGCCTCCTGGTCGCCGTTCTGCGGGTACTCGCCGGAATGGGTCGCGCTCCGCGAGGGCCGCGCCGTGGGCGCCGAGTTGCGGTTCATCGACCTGCCCGCCTGGCATCCCGCGTTCGCCGAGCGCAGCAACCGGTACGCCGACGCCGAGCGCCGCTACGCCGAGGTCACCGAGCGGCTCTGCCGCGAGTTCGCCGTCGACAACACCGACATCCTCTGGGACCACCTCTTCGAGATCGATCCCGAGGGCGTCGGGGAGCGGCTCGACGCGTACTTCGCGCTGCTGCGCGGCGAGGCGGAGGCCAGGGCCGACGACACGGCCCGCGAGGCGTACATGGCGGCATGGGTGCGGGCGGCCGTGGCCGACGCCGGCGACCGTCCCGTCGTCGTGGTCACCGGCGGGTTCCACAAGCCCGCCCTCGAAGCGCTCACCGCGACCGGCTCCACCGGGTGGCCGGACGTGCCGGAGCCGCCCGAGGGCGCGATCGGCGGCGGCTTCCTCGTCCCGTACTCGTTCAAGCGCCTGGACGCCTTCACCGGCTACCAGTCGGGCATGCCGTCGCCCGAGTACTACCAGCGGCTCTGGGAGGACGGCCCCGGCGCGGCGGCGGGCGCGCTCATCGAGCGCGTCGCGACGCGGCTGCGCGGGCGCGGGCAGGTCGTGTCGACCGCCGACCTGATCGCCGCCCGCACCCTCACCGACGGCCTCACCCGGCTGCGCGGCCACCGCGCCCCCGCCCGCACCGACCTGCTGGACGGCCTGGTGTCCGCCCTGGTGAACGACGACCTCGACCAGCGGCTGCCGTGGACGTCGCGGGGTCCGCTCGCGCCCGGCGCCCACCCGGCCGTGGTGGAGATGGTCGCCGCGCTGAGCGGGGACCGGACCGGGCGGCTGCACCCCAGGACGCCCGCGCCGCCGCTCGTCCACGACGCCGAGGCCGAACTGGAGCGCCTCGGCCTCGACCGGGACGGGCAGGTCGTCCTGAAGCTGGCGTCGCCGCGCGGGCTGGAGCGCAGCCGGGCCCTGCACCGCCTGCGGGTGCTGGGCGTCCCCGGCGCGCGGCGCGAGTCGGGCCCCGAGACGGGCGCCGACCCGGTGCTGGAGGAGCGGTGGGAGCTGACCGCCGCCGACCCCGCCGGGCACCGCCGCTCCGCGCTGATCGAGGCCGGCGCCTACGGGCCGACGCTCGCCGACGCGGCGGGCGCCGCCCTGGACGAGCGCGTGCACGCCGCCGGTGCCGACATGGAGCGGCTCGCCGCCGCGCTGTTCGACGCGGCGCTGTGCGGCTGCGCCGACCGCTCCGACCGGATCGCCGAGGCGATCGCGGCCGGGATCGCCGGCTCGTCCGATCTCGCCGGGCTCGGCGCCGCGCTCGGCACGGTCCTCGGGCTGTGGCGGCACGACCGGGTCCTCGGTACGGCCCGGAGCCCGCTGTTCGGGACGGTCGTCGAGGAGTGCGCCGCCCGGATCCTGTGGCTCGCCGAGGGGATCCGCGGCGGGCCCGCGCCCGCCGACCTCGACCGGCTGCGCGCCGTCGCCGCGGTCCGCGACGCGCTGCTGCACGCGTCCGGGACGCTCGCCCTGGACCGCGACGCCGCGCTCGGCGTCGCCCGCCGCGTCGCCGCCGGGCCCGACGTCCCGCCCGACCTGCGCGGCGCCGCGTTCGGGCTCGGCCGGGCGCTCGGCGACACCGCCGACCCGGCCCGCGCGGTGCGCGGCGCCGCCGGCCCCGACGTGCTCGGCGACTGGCTCGCCGGGCTGTTCGCCCTGGCCCGGCAGGAGGTGCTCGACCCGGACGGGACCGTCCTCGGCGTCCTCGACGAGCTGCTCGGCGACCTCACCGACGGCGACTTCCAGGTGGCGCTGCCCGCCCTGCGGCAGGCGTTCGGGTTCTTCCCGCCGCGCGAGCGCGAGGCGATCGCCGAGGGCCTGCTGGAGCGGCGCGGCCTCAACGCTCCGGCCCGCACCCTGCTGCGCGCACCGGACGACCCCCTCCTCCTCGCGGAGGCCCGCGCCCTGGAAGAGCGCGTCGACCGGGCCTTGGCGGCCGCCGGACTTCTTGAAGGAGAATCGTGATCCCGCCCGATCTGGAACGCTGGCGGCTCGTCCTCGGCGCCCCCGCCGAGGGGTGCACGGGGGCGCTGTCCGGCGCGGCCGCCGAACGGGACGCCGCCCTCGACTGGCTCTACGGCCGCGACCCCGACCTCGGCCGGCGCGGCGTGCGGCGCGGGCCCGGCGGCGGGACGGCCGCGCCCGGCGGCGACCGCACCGGCGGCGACGGGCCGTCCCAGCTCACCACCGTCGACTGGCTGGACGCCGTGCACCGGCTGTTCCCCAAGGAGACGATCGAGCGGCTCGAACGCGACGCCGTCGAGCGGTACGAGATCCACGAGATCGTCACGAACCCCGAGGTGCTGGAGCGCATCGAGCCGGACGCGACGCTGCTGCGCGCCGTCCTGCGCACCAAGCACCTGATGAACGCCGAGGTGCTGGCGCTGGCCCGGCGGATCGTGGAGGCCGTCGTCCGGCAGCTGATGGAGCGGCTCGCCACCGAGGTCCGGCAGGCGTTCCACGGCACCCGGTCGCGGCGCCCGAGCCGCATCAAGAACTCCCGCAACTTCGACTTCCACGGGACGATCCGCGCGAACCTGGCGCACTACCGGCCGGACGAGCGCCGCCTCTACATCGAGAACCCGCGGTTCGTGTCCCGGACGCGGCGGCACGTCGAGCAGTGGCAGCTGATCCTGCTCGTCGACCAGTCCGGGTCGATGGCCGGGTCCGTCGTGCACTCCGCCGTCACCGCGGCGTGCCTGTGGGGGCTGCCCGGCCTGAAGACGCACCTCGTCGCGTTCGACACCTCCGTGGTCGACCTCACCGCCGACGTCACCGACCCGGTCGAGCTGCTGATGAAGGTGCAGCTCGGCGGCGGCACCGACATCGCGCGGGCCGTCGGCTACGGCGCCGGACTGGTGGAGAACCCGCGCCGCGCGATCGTCGCGCTCGTCACCGACTTCTACGAGGGCGGCGACCCGCACCGGCTCGTCCGGGAGGTCCGCAGGCTCGTCCAGCAGGGGACGCACGTGCTCGGGCTCGCCGCGCTCGACGAGGACGCGAACCCCGACTACGACCGCGCGATGGCGGGCCGGCTCGCCGCCGAGGGCGCGCACGTCGGCGCCATGACGCCCGGCCGGCTCGCCGAGTTCGTCGCCGAGCGGATCGGCCGGTGACCCGCCCCGTGCTCCGCGCCGACCTGCTCGCGCTCACCCCCGACGCGCTCGCCGCCCTCGCCAACCGGGGGCTCGTCAAGCGCGCCGCGAAGGACCTGGACGCCGGGAACGGCCCCGAGATCGCCGTGTCCCCGGACGGCGGCGTCGACGGCGCCTTCCCGGACGGGACCAAGACGTCCCTGCCCGCCGGCGCCGGGCTGGAGGCCGCGACCTGCTCGTGCGCCGCCACCGGGACGTGCCGCCACCGGATCTGCCTCGTCCTCGCCTACCAGCGGACCGCGGACGCCGGACCGGCCGCCGAACCCGCCGCCGAACCCGCCGGCGAACCCGCCGCCGAGCCCGAGCGGGCGGACGCGTCCTGGTCGCCCGGGACGTTCGACGACGACGCGCTCGCCCGCGTCCTCGGGCAGCGCGCCCTCACCGCGGCCCGCCGCGCCTTCCGCGCCGGGTACTCGGCGAGGCTCCGCCGCCCCACCGCGCAGGACCCGGTGGCCCATGCCGAGCTGCCGTCCTGCACCGTCCGGTTCCTCGTGCCGGGCGAGCTCGGCTACGTCGACACCGACGCCGTCGCGGCGGTGCGCGGCGAGGTCACCGTGCTCGCCGCCTGGGCGTTCCGCGCCGCCGACGAGCGCGGCCTCACCGGCGCCGAGGTCCGCCTCGACGTGGGCGGCGCGCCGGGCGCGGCGCGCGGCGACGGCGGCGCCGCGCTCGACGCCGCCCTCGACCTCGCCGGCCAGCTCCTGCTGGAGGGCGCCGCGAACGCGGGCCCGGTGCCGGCCGCCGCGCTCGGCCGCACCGCCGCCGACCTGGCGGCACGCGGCATGCATTGGCCCGCCGCCGCGCTGGAGGACCTGGCCGCCCAGCTCACCGCCCACCACGAGCGCCGCGCCGACCACGACCCCGCGCGGGTCGCGGAACTGCTCGCCGAGGTCCACGCCCGGCACCGCGCCGCCGCCGGACCGGACCGCACCCAGGCGCTCGGCACCGACGAGCGCGCCGAGACGCCGCTGCGCCGCGTCCGGCTGGTCGGGCTCGGCTGCCGCGTCGCGGGGACCGGCGCGCACCGCACCGCCGACATCTACCTCGCGCACGCCGGCACCGGCGTGGCGCTCGTCCTGAAACGCCGCTGGGACGTCCCGGACGGCGAGCGCCTCACCGGCGCCGACCTCGCCGGGCGCCGCATCCTCGGGGTGCCGCTGCGGTCGCTCGCCGCCTCGAACGTCGTGTCGGAGAGCGCGTCCCGCAGCGCCGGCCGGATCGTCCGCGTCACCGCCGGCCGGGTCGCGAAGACCACGGTCACGCCGCTCGGCGACGCCTGGGAGAGCCTGCCGGCCGCGCTGCTCGTCCGCGACCTCGCGGCCGAGGCCCGCGCGCTGGACGCGCTGCCGCCCCGCCTCGTCCGCCCCCGCGTCGCGGCGGAACTGGTCCGCGCCGTCGCGGTCGCCGAGGTCCGCGACATCGGCTACCACCCCGGCGCGCAGCGTCTGGAGGCCGTGGTCGCGGACGCGGCCGGGACCGCCGCCGTCGTGTCCGCCGACTACAGCCCGCACCGCCCCGCCGCGCTCGACGCGCTCGCCGCCGCGCTGGAGGGCGGCCCCCGGCTGGTGACCGGCGCCGTCCGCAGGGACCGCGGCGGCATCGTCATCGACCCGTTCGCCGTCATGACCGCGGACGGCGCCGTCGTCCCCGACCTGATGCCCGGCGACGGCACCGCGGCGCTCGACGCCCCGGCCGCCGCCGCCCGCGACCCGCTGACGCACGCCTTGGCGGAGGCCCTCGACGCCTCCGCCGAGGCCGCGCACCGCGGGCTCCTGCACACCACGCCCGGCCTGCGGGAGCGGATCGCCCGCACCGGGCGGGAACTGGACCGCGCCGGGCTCCGCGCCGCCGCCGCGTCCGTCGCGGACCTCGCCGCGGCGCTCACCGCCGACGACCCGCACCGCACCGTCCGCGCGTGGGCCGCCGCCCACGTCCGCCTGCTGACGACCGCCGAACTCCGCTGATCGCCCCGCCACCGCGTGTATCGATGCGAGGACGCTGGGTAATGCGCGGTAGGGGGCGATCATGCAGGGTTTTTCGCGGGCGCGGGTACACGAGGGACCGCTCGACGAGGTCACGCCCGAAGGGCTGCGCAGGATCTGGAGATGGGCGGTCCTGATCGCCGTCGGGGGCTTCCTGTTCGGCTTCGACACCGGCGTGATCTCCGGAGCGCTGCTGTTCATCCGGACCGACTTCTCCCTGAACTCCTTCGAGCAGGGCAGCGTCGTCAGCATCCTCGTGCTCGGCGCCATGATCGGCGCGCTGCTCTCCGGCCGCCTCGCCGACCGGATCGGCCGGCGCCGGGCGCTCGGCGCCGAAGGGCTCGTCTTCCTCGCCGGGACGGCGGTCGCCGCCCTGTCGACCGGGCTGCCGATGCTGCTCGGCGGCCGGCTGATCCTCGGGCTGGCCGTCGGCGCGGCCTCCGCGACCGTCCCGGTCTACCTCTCCGAGATCGCGCCGCCCGCCATCCGGGGCAGCCTGCTGACCCTGAACCAGCTGCTCATCACGGTCGGCATCCTCGTCGCCTACATGGTCAACGTCGCGTTCGCCGGCCCCGGCGACTGGCGCGCGATGATCGCCTGCGGCGCCGTGCCCGCCCTGGTGATGGTCGCCGCGGCGCTCTGGTGGCTTCCGGAGTCCCCGGCGTGGCTGCTCGCCGCCGGCGGCCGCCGCGGCCGGGCGCGGGCCCGCCGGCTGATCGCCTCGGTCACCGACGAGGACACCGCCGACCGGCTCATCGAACGGCGCCTCGCGGCGGCGCGGAAGCAGGCCCGCGACGGCGGCGGGCGCCCGGGGTGGCGCACCCTGCTGTCGGCCCGGGTCCGTCCCGCGCTGACCGTCGGCGTCGTGCTCGCCGCCGTCCAGCAGTTCGGCGGGATCAACACGATCATCTACTACGCGCCGACGATCATCGAGCGGACCGGGCTCAGCGCCGCCAACTCGATCTACTACTCCATCGCCATCGGCGTCATCAACCTGCTGATGACGGTGGTGGCGATCCGGCTCATCGAGCGGGCCGGGCGCCGGGCCCTGCTGCTGTTCTCGCTCGGGGCGATGACGGTCACGATGGTGCTGCTCGGGCTGGCGTTCGTGGCCGGCTGGCCGTCCGGGCCGTCGCTGGTGTTCATGGTCCTCTACATCGCCGGGTTCGCCGTCGGGATGGGCCCCGTCTTCTGGGCGATCATCGGTGAGATCTTCCCCGGGCCCGCCCGCGCGACCGGCTCCGGCGCGTCCACCGCGGTGAACTGGGCCTCGAACTTCGTGGTGAGCCTGGTGTTCCTGCCGGTCGCCAAGGCGCTCGGCGAGGGCGAGACGTTCTGGATCTTCGCGGCGATCTCGCTGGCGGGGCTGCTGTTCACGGCGCGGTTCGTCCCGGAGACGCGGGGGCGCGAGTTCGCCGAGGTGGACGCCGACCTGCTGCGCCGCTTCGGCCGCCGGCGGGACGGCGCCGTCCCTGGATGAGGCCGGGCCGGGCGCGGCTGCGGGCGGGCTGCGCGGGCGCCTGGCGGCGGGTGCGGTCCGGGGCGTGGCCGATCGCGCAGCAGACCGCCGCCGCGACCCTCGCCTGGGTCATCGCGAAACTGTTCGGCCCGCACGGCGACCCGTTCTTCGCGCCGATCGCCGCGGTCGTCGCGCTGAACACCGCGCGCGGCCGGCGCGGGGTGAACGCCGTGCAGCTGCTGGCCGGCGTCGTGATGGGCATCGGCTTCGGCGAGCTGACCGTGCTCGCGCTCGGCGGCGGCTACGGCACCCTGGCCCTCGCCGTGTTCGGTTCGATGGTGCTGGCCCGCGCGGTCACCGAGTCCGGGCTGGTGGTCGCGCAGTCCGCCGCGTCCGCGATCCTCACCGTCACCGCCGCGGGCGGGCAGGCGGGCCCGTTCCGGATCGTGGACGCGCTGATCGGCGCGGGTGTCGCGCTCGTGTTCAGCCAGCTGCTGTTCACCCCCGAGCCCCTCGCGCTGCTGCGGCGCGCCGAGAGCGCCGCCCTGGACGGCATGGCCGACGGGCTCGACCGGGCCGTCCGGGCGCTGCGCGAGGACGACGACCCGCTGCGCGAGGAGGCGCTGTCCCGGCTGCGGGAGCAGCGCGACCGGCTCGCCGACCTCGCCCGCATGGCCGAGGCCAGCACGTCCGTGCCGCGGTACTCGCTGGTGTGGCGGACGCGGCGCGCGGTGACGGTGCGGGAGAGCGCGGCCGCCGCCCGGCTCGACCTCCTCGGCGGGAGCGCCGTCCTGGTGGCGCGCACCGCGCTCACGGCCGGCCCGGAGCAGCGCCGCGCGCTCGTCCCGGCCGTCGCGGACCTCGCCGCGATCCTGCGCGACCTGGCCGCCGACCCCGGCGGCCACGCCGTCCGCCGCCGCGCCGCCGACGGGGCGGTCGCGCTGGCGGCGCGGGCCGGCGACCCGGACCTGGAGAGCGTCGCCTCGGGCCGGGACGCGGCCGCCGCGCTGCGCATGGCGGCCGTGGACGTGCTGGTGTTCGCCGGCGTGGACGCGGCCGAGGCGCGGGCGGCGGTGCGGGGCGGCGCCGTCCGGTACGACGTGCCCGCGCCGCCGGGCGCGGTCCGGCCGCCGCGCCTCCTGCGGCGGCTCGTGCCGCGGCGGGCCGGCCGGATCAGGCGCGGCAGGTGAGGGGGCGGCCGCCGTTGTAGGTGATCATGTCGCCGAGGGCGGCGGCCAGGTCGATCTCGCCGCCCGGTTCGAGGCCGTCCAGCTCGGCGTAGGCGCGGTGCAGGTTGCCGACGAGCCGCTCGGCGTCGGTCAGCTCCGCGAACGGGCCGAGGTCGGCCTCCCGCGCGGCCTCCAACGGCGACAGCCCGGCCGGCTTCGCCGCGGCGGCCGTCGCCTGCACGAACCGCGCGTAGGCGACGACGCGGTCGATCAGCTCGGGGCCGCCGACCGGGCCGTGCCCGGGGACGATCGTCTCCGCGCCGAGCGGGGCGACGACCTCCTCCAGCACCCGGATCGCGCCCGCGACCGACCCCTGCATCAGGAACGGGGTGCCGCCGTTGAACAGCAGGTCGCCGCAGAACAGGACGCGGCGGTCCGGGATCCAGACGATGGAGTCGTTGGTGGTGTGCGCGGGCGTCCCCACGTGCCGGACCTCGCAGCGCAGGTCGTCCACCCACAGCGTCACGCCGTCGGTGTAGGTGAGGAACGGCGGCTCGATCTCGACGTCGCCCCAGTCGACCTTCGTCCAGAACGGCTCGTCGAACGGCTTGCCCCAGGCGAGCGCGCCCTCCCGCGTCCGCTCGTGGCCGACGACGGTGGCTCCGGGGAACAGGTAGTTGCCGAACGTGTGGTCGCCGTGGTGGTGGGTGTTGACCAGCGTCCGGACGGGCCGGTCCGACACCGACCGGATCGCCTCCAGGTAGGCGCGGGTGCGGCGCTCGGTCGAGCACGAGTCGACGCTGACGACCCCGCGCGCCCCGGCGAGGAAGCCGGTGTTGTTGATCCACCAGGTGCCGTCGGGCTGGACGTAGGCGAAGATCCCGTCCGAGACCTCCTGCAGGCGGGGGCTTCCGGGGCCGTCGAGGCCGGGCGCGTCGCTCATGTCGGCGCAGTCTAACCGGGCGCCGGCCTGGGCGACGCGCCCGCCGGTCGGTACTCGGGCGGCCCCCGTCAGTACTCGGGCAGCGTGGTGAGCACGTGCGGGCGCGGCGAGGACTTGCGCGCCGACGGCTCGCCGCTGCCGGCCGAGCGCAGCACCTCCCCGGCGCCGAGCACCGCCGCGTCGCCGGTGTCGTCGCCGAGCCGCGCCTCCAGCCCGGTCCGCTCCCGGATCATCCGCTCCAGGCCGGGCAGCCGCGCGCAGCCGCCGGTGAGCGTGATGCCGACGCTCACCAGGTCGCCGGAGATCTCGGGGGAGCAGCCGATGAGGCCGGCCCGGATCGCGTCCACGATCTCCGTCACCGGCCCGCTGATCGCGCGGCCGATGTCCAGCGTGGTGAGGACGACCTCGCGCGGCATCCCGGTGGTGATGTCGCGGCCGGTCACGACCGTCTGCCGGACCGGCCGGCGGCCGAGCGGCGGCACCGCCCCGACCTCCAGCTTCGCCCGCTCGGCGGCGGACTCCGACAGCGCCACGCCGTGCTCGCGCCGGACCATCGCGACGATCGCGCGGTCCAGCGAGGAGCCGCCGACGCGGGCGGTGTGCGAGGTGACGAGGCCGCCGAAGGCGATGACGCCGGTGTCGGTGACGTCCGCGCCGACGCAGGCGATGACGGCGATCTCGGGCCGCGTGGACGAGGTCATGCCCATCCCGATCGCGGCGGCGATGGGCGTCGGCACGAGCGTGAGGCGCCGCGCGCCGGCCTGGTAGGCGGAGAACTGCAGGGCCCGGTAGTGCACGGAGGTCATCCCGCTCGGCACCGTGACGACGAGCCGGGGGCGGGCGGTGTAGTGGCGGCGGTGGTGCCGGCGGACGAGGTGCCGCATCAGGTACTCGGCCTCGTCGGTCTCGGTCGGCGCGCCCGCCCGGATGGGCCGGACGAGCGTGACGTCGGGGTTGCGCCCGGCCATCTCCCGCGCGGGCCGTCCCAGCGCGAGGATGTGCCCGGTGTCCCGGGACCGGGCGAGCACGGACGGCTCGCGGCACACCACGCCGCGGTCCCGCACGTGCATGCGCACGGTGTCGCTGCCCAGGTCGATAGCGGTGTCACGGCCCGCGAAGTCCCACATCGCGTCCCTCCCAATCGCCCCGAAAGTCGCAAGAGTCTTGTTGATGCCCTTGCGACCTGCGGCGATGCCCACGGGCGGGTAAGCGAATCGCAACGACCCGGTGATCACCGATCCGGCATGTCCGGAACGTCGGACGCGGCGCGGTGCCCGTCCGGCGCGCGGCGCCGGGCGGGCACCAAGAGTTCCTGTGGGAACGATCAGGTGGGAACGATCAGGCGGGCACCGCGTCCGGGCGGGGCGCGGCGCGCCGCGCCGTCCAGCCGCGCCGCGCGCGGACCGCCCCGGCCGCGCGGCAGACCGCGTACAGCGCGAACGAGATCGTCGTCACGTACGGGCTGACGGGGATGCTGGAGCCGATCGACAGCAGGATCCCGCCCACCACCGACACGGTCGCGAACACCGTGCTCAGCACCGGCACGAGCACCGGCGACGCGGTGACCCGCACCGCCGCGGCGGCCGGGGTGCAGAGCAGCGCGAGCACCAGCAGCGCCCCGACCACCTGCACGGACACCGCGACCGCGAGCCCGAGCACGAGCGTGAACGCCAGCGCGAGCGCCCGCACCGGGACGCCCCGCGCCGCCGCCACGTCCGGGTCGAGGCTGGCGAACGCCAGCGGCCGCCACATGAGGGCGAGGCACACCAGCACCACCGCCGACGTGCCGAGCAGCCACGACAGGTGCGGCGTGTCGATCGCGACGATCTGCCCGGTGAGCAGGCCGAACTTGTTGGCCGACCGGCCCTTGTACAAGGAGAGGAAGAGCACGCCGAGCCCCAGCCCGAACGGCATCAGCACGCCGATCACCGAGCCGCGGTCGCGCGCCTTCGCGCCGAGCAGCCCGATCAGCGCGGCCGCGGCCAGCGCGCCGACGACCGAGCCGCCCGCGACGCTGAGGCCGAGCAGCAGCGCGCCCGCCGCCCCCGCGAACGACAGCTCGCTGATGCCGTGCACGGCGAACGGGAGGTCGCGCATGATGACGAACGTCCCGGCGAGCCCGCCGACGAGCCCGAGCACGGCGCCCGCGATGAGCGAGTTGCGGACGAGCCCGAGCAGCGCCCCGTAGTCCTCGAAGTTGAAGATCTCGTGCCAGATCTCGTGCCAGCTCACGCCGCCTCACCCAGCTCCAGCACCCGGTCGGCGAACGGCGCGACGGGCTCGACCTCGTGCGTGACGAACACGACCGCCGTGCCGTGCTCGCGCCGCCGCCGCTCGACCAGCTCGGCGACGATCCGCTGGTGCTCGGCGTCCAGCGACGCGAGGGGCTCGTCGCACAGCAGGATGCGCGGGCCGGTCGCCAGCGCCTGCGCGATCCGGACCCGCTGCAGCTCGCCGCCCGACAGCAGGTCGAGCGGGACGTCCGCGTAGGCCGCGGCGCCCACGTCGCGCAGGGCGTCCTCGACCCGGCGGCGCGTCTCCCGGGGGCGGCGCCGTGGCCCCCACGTGTGCCCGTCGATGCCGAACCGCACCAGGTCGCGGGCCCGCAGCGGGGTGTGCGGCGGGACGGCCCGGTGCTGCGGGACGTAGCCGACGAGGTCGCTGCCCCGGCGCGGCGGGCGGCCCCGCACGGTGACCGTCCCCGCCGTCAGCCGCTGCAGCCCGAGCAGCACCCGCAGCAGGCTGGTCTTGCCCGACCCGTTGTGCCCGAGGACGACGAGGAACTCGCCCTCCGCCACGTCGAGGTCCAGTCCCTTCCACACCGTCCGCTCCCCGTAGGAGAGGGCGGCGCCGCGCATGGCGATCACGACAGCGCCTTCCCCAGCGCGGCGATGTTGCCGTCCATCCAGGTGATGTAGTCGGTGCCCTCGGGCAGCGTCTCGGTGACCGGCACGACGGGCACGCCGCTCTCCTCGGCGGTCTTCTCGACCTGCTCGGTCTGCGGCCCGCTGGTCTGGGAGTTGTAGACGAGCGCCTTCACCTTCTTGCCGGTGAGCAGCGCGAGGATGTCGCGCATGGCGCGGGGCGGGACGTCGCCCTCCTCCTCGACCGCCTCGCTGAACTCCTCGGGCGTCCGGTTCTCCAGCCCGGCCGCCTCCAGCAGGTAGACGGGGACGGGCTCGGTGATGGCGACGCCGTCGCCCGCGTGCGCGGCCTTGAGCGCGGCCACCTTCTCTTCGAGCGTCTTCAGCTTGGCCTTGAAGGCGTCGGCGTTCGCCGTGTACGTCTTCGCGCCGTCCGGGTCGGCCTTGGCGAGCGCGGCGGAGAGCCGGTCGGCGAGCCGGCCGACGGACGGCAGGTCGTACCAGACGTGCTCGTTCAGCTCCTCGCCCGCCGGCGCGGTCCGCCCGGAGACCTCCACGGCGTTGAGCACGGTCGCCTTGGACGCCGCGCCCTTGAGCAGCGTGTCCATGAAGTCGTCGTAGCCGCCGCCGTTCTCGATGACGACCCCGGCCTTGGACAGGGCGAGCCGGGTGCGCGTCCCGGCCTCGAAGGAGTGCGGGTCCTGCGCGGGGTCGGTGATGAACGACGTCACCGACACCTTGTCGCCGCCGATCTGCCGGGCGATGTCGCCGTAGACGTTCGTCGAGGCCACGACGGGCACCGCGGCGTCCTTCTCCTCGGTCGCCCCGGCGTCCGGCGACGATCCGCAGCCGGCCGCCAGCAGCGCCGAGACGGTGAGGAGGGCGCCCGCCCCGGTGACGCGGGCACGCAGGAGAGAGGTCATGAGAGGCTCCCGAGAATGAAAACGGTTTTCAGTGCAACTTAGCATGACCTGCCGCGTTCGCCGGACCGCACGATGGTCCGGCCGAGCCTGTGAACGGGACGGGGGAATGGCAACGTCACCTGCGTCGAGCAGGTGACGGCATGAGCGGAGACCCCGGCGTGAGCGCGGGTGACATCGCCCTTCTGGCGGGAGTGGGGCAGGGCTCGCGGATCTCGCCGCCGAGTACGGCGCGGCGGTCGCGTTCGACCTGCACTTGCGGCGCTACATCGGGCCGCGTCTCGCGCTGGGCGAGGAGGGCGGCCCCGTCGCCTCTCGGAGGGGCCGCTTCAGGTCCGGCACCGCCGCCGCGGCGTCCGCTGCGGCGGTGCCGGTCGTGCGTTCGGTCAGAGCGGTCTGCCGGACACGGCCGGCAGATAGTCGTAGGGACCCGTGTACTTCGCCCAGACGCGGTGCTGGTAGAAGGGGTGCCGCTTTGCGGGCGCGGTGGAGGCCGGTTGTATGCGCGGCCTCGGTTCAGGCTTTGTCTTGTCCGACGGTGTGTCGCTTCGCGGAGCCTGTGCCGCGGGATCGTCCGGCTTCTGTGCGGGGCGGCCGGGTGGAGCGGCCTTGTCCGCCGGGGTGTGTCCGGGGGCGGTGAGCGGGGGATTCTTGGGTGAATTAGGAACTGTGTCGGATGGTGGCGGAATTTGGGGGGTCCGCCCCTTATCTGGCGGCTGATCCGCGCGCTTCTCCGCGCTCATCCGGTCGATCTTCTCGACCAGCTCCCGCACCGAGGCCGGGAACTCCTTGTAGGCCGGGGCGCCCGGCCGGACCGCGCCGGCGAACTGCCCCTTGCGCCGCTTGCCGATCTTGTCGATGCGGACCCGCGCGCCGGAGTGCGGCGCGTGCAGGAACCTGCCGCGTCCGACGAAGAGGCCGACATGGCTGCGGCCGTGGAAGAAGATGAGGTCGCCCGGCTCGAGGTCGCCGTACTTCACCTTGCGGTCGACCTGGCGGTACTGGGCGTAGGTGACGCGCGGGATCTTCACGCCCGCCTTGCGCCACGCCGCCATCGCGAGACCGGAGCAGTCATAGCCGCCGGGCCCGTCGGCGCCCCACCGGTAGGGCTTGCCGATCTGCTTGCGGGCGAACCGGAGCGCCTTCCCGGCCTTGGACCGCTGGGACGCCACGCGCGTCCGGTACCGGTCGTACGCCTTCACCTTCGCCAGCGTGGCGGAGTCCAGGTGCAGGCTCCGCAGCACCGCCGGGTTGATCGCCGCCGGCGCGGGCGCGCTCAGCGGTACCGCCAGCGCGGCTCCGGTCACCGTCGCGACGACGGCCGCCCGGAGCGTCCCCCGTTTTCGGCCGGCCGCCGGCCGGGTGCCGCCGGTATGGCCGCCGAATGCTCCGCTTCCGGCCGCGTCATCATGTGAATGGCGTGCGATGGACATCGCTGTTCTCTCCGTTCCCCATTGCCGGGTATCGCGTCGGCAGGTGATCACCATCCTGCCGAGAGTTCGGGTACCCGTTGATCGCCGGGGAATTGAGCGAAGCGGCCGATTTTACATGATCATGGTGCGGAATTAGCTGCGTTCTTCAGTGTCTTTGATCAAGCGGTCAGATGGGCGAGCGAGGTCAGCGGAACGGGCAGCCAGGCCGGCCGGTTCCGCGCCTCATAGCGCACCTCGTAGACGGCCTTCTCGAATTCGAACGCGTGCATCAGCACCGAATGCGCGGCCGGGTCGGCGCCGCCGGCCGCCGCGTAGCCGCGGCAGAACGCGGCGCGGTTGCGCGCCGCCCACGCGTGCGCCCGGGTCTCCAGGTGCGGCCCCGACTCGGTCGGCACCGTGCCGGCCTTGGTGATGAGGAACCGCGCCGCGTACTCGAAGGAGCGCAGCATCCCGGCGACGTCGCGCAGCGGGTGCGCGAGGGCCCGCCGCTCGCTCTGCGTGCGGGCCGGCTCGCCCTCGAAGTCCAGCAGCGCCCAGCCCGACTCGGTGCGCAGCACCTGGCCGAGGTGGTAGTCGCCGTGCACCCGCTGGACGGTCAGCGGCGCCGTCCGCGCGGCCAGGTCCAGGAACGCCCCGGTGAGCGCCTTGGCGTGCGGCGCGAGGTTGGGCACCGCCCGGCACGTGGCGGTCAGCTCGGCGTTCATCCGGGCGGCCAGCGCGCGCACCTCGGCGGCGGGGACGGTCGTCACGCCGAACGCGTCGGCGAGCGCCCGGTGCACCTGCGCCGTGGCCGCGCCGAGCCGCTCGGCCTCGGCCGCGAAGTCGCCGCCCGCGACGGCGGCGTCCAGCTCCGCCCACTCGTCGCCGGACGGCAGCGGGTAGGCGAACCAGTCGCGGACGCTCGCGATCGCCAGGCTCCAGCCGTCCGCGCCGGTGTGCAGGTAGTCCGACAGCAGCGCGAGCGTGACCGGTTCCTCGCCGGGCTCGCCGGCGTCCAGCTCGATCCAGCCGTGCACGGCCGGGACGTGCGCGCAGCCCTGGCGGGTGAGCGCGAGGTTGACCTCCAGGTCGAGGTTCACGCCCTGGCTGAGCCGGCGGAACAGCTTGCAGATGTAGGCGTCCCCGAACAGCAGCGAGGTGTTGCTCTGCTCGGCGGTGATGGGCAGGCTCGCCAGGTCCGTCCGGATGCGGGCGCCGCCGGCGTGGTGGAAGCGCAGCGGCCCGATCGACGCCCCGTCCGCCAGCGCGGCCAGCAGCGTCCGGGTCAGGTCCGGGTCGTGGGCGGCGTCGTACGTGCGCGCCCGCGTGCCGCCCGTGCCGCCGGCGTCCCGTCCGATCTCCACGTGGCGGAGCCGGTCGGGGAGTTCGCGGCGGACGCCGAGGAGGAGCTGGTAGTGGTCGGTGGTGCCGTTCTGGCGGACGTCGAGGACGAGGTGGTGCAGGGCGGGGTCGCCGGTGCGCAGTTCGGTGGCGGTGCCGATGGACAGCTCGTCGATGGGGCCGTCCTTGCCGCCGAACCAGCGCTGCCTGGGCAGCCACTCCGCGAGGTCCCGGGTCAGCTCCGCTCGGGGTGGCAGCATGTCAGACGGTCCTTCCCGCGCCCACGATCCGGTCCTGGCCGGCGTCGTCCGGCGGGAGCAGCTGGAACCAGTAGAAGCCGTGCCCGGGGAGTGTCAGCAGGTACGGGAGCTCCCCGATGGCGGGGAACTGGACGCCGCCCATGCACTCGACGGGGGAGTAGCCCTCGAAGCGCCGCATGTCCAGTTCGACCGGCTGCGGGAAGCGGGACAGGTTGCTGACGCACAGGACCGTGTCCATCTCGCCCCACGGGCTCTCGTCCTCGGTGATCTCGCGGGTGAAGGCGAGGACGGAGGGGTTGGAGGCGGAGAGTTCGACGTAGGAGCCGACGCCGAAGACGGGGTGGCGCTGCCGGATCTCGATCATTTTGCGGGTCCAGTGCAGCAGTGAGCCGGGGTTGTTGGCCTGTGCTTCGACGTTGACGGCCTGGTAGCCGTAGATGGGGTCCATGATGACGGGCAGGTAGAGGCGGGCGGGGTCGCAGTGGGAGAAGCCGGCATTGCGGTCGGGGGTCCATTGCATGGGGGTGCGGACGGCGTCGCGGTCGCCGAGCCAGATGTTGTCGCCCATGCCGATCTCGTCGCCGTAGTACAGGACGGGGGAGCCGGGGAGGGAGAGCAGCAGGGCGGTGAAGAGTTCGAGTTGGTTGCGGTCGTTGTCCAGGAGGGGGGCCAGGCGGCGGCGGATGCCGATGTTGGCTTTCATGCGGGGGTCTTTGGCGTATTCGGTGTACATGTAGTCGCGTTCTTCGTCGGTGACCATCTCCAGGGTGAGTTCGTCGTGGTTGCGCAGGAAGATTCCCCATTGGCAGGATTCGGGGATTTTGGGGGTCTGGGCCATGATCTCGGAGATGGGGTAGCGCTGCTCGCGGCGGACGGCCATGAAGATGCGGGGCATGACGGGGAAGTGGAAGGCCATGTGGCATTCGTCGCCGCCGGCGGCGGGGTCGCCGAAGTACTCCACGACGTCGGCGGGCCATTGGTTGGCCTCGGCGAGCAGGACGCGGTCGGGGTAGAGGCGGTCGACTTCGGCGCGGACGCGTTTGAGGTAGGCGTGGGTTTCGGGGAGGTTCTCGCAGTTGGTTCC
>NZ_JBFARO010000014.1:0-130532 GCF_040677125.1 Actinomadura sp. NPDC049382 | reverse complement strand
AGCCGAGGCCATCTGCTGGTTGTACTGGACGGCGACCGCGCCCGAGCCCGCGGTGTTGTTCAGCATCACCGTGACCGGCCAGCTGTCGGGGGCGCCGAGGAACACCGCGAACAGGAAGTCGTTCCACATCGAGGTGAACTGCCAGATCAGCGTCACCGCGAACGCGGGCGCCGACACCGGCAGCACCACCGACCAGTACGTGCGCAGCATGCCGGCGCCGTCCACGCGCGACGCCTCGATCAGCTCGTCCGGGATCGTGACGTAGTAGTTCCGGAAGATGAGCGTGCAGATCGGGATGCCGTACACGACGTGCGCGAGGACGAGCCCGCGGATCGTGCCCGCCAGCTCCATGTCCGTCAGCAGGCCCGCCAGCGGGATCATGACCGCCTGGTAGGGGATGAACATGCCGAACAGGAACAGCGTGAACACGACGTCCGCGCCCGGGAACCGCCACTTGGACAGCACGTAGCCGTTCAGCGAGCCCAGCACCGCCGAGATCAGCGAACCGGTCACGGCGATCTTGACGCTGTTCTCCAGGCCGGGCCTCAGCGCGTCCCAGGCCGCGCCCCAGCCGGAGGTGCTCCAGTGGCTCGGCAGGCTCCACGCGCTGCTCGGGTCGGCCTCGTCCAGCGGCTTGAAGCTCGTGACCACCAGCACGTAGACCGGGATGAGGAACAGCAGCACGAACGCCAGCAGGACGGCCAGCTTCACCGCTTGCACTGCCCCGGACGAGCGGCGGCCCGGCGCGCCCGCGGCGGTCATCGGGTCCGCTCCGAGCGCACCGACCAGACCAGGTACGGGATCACCAGCACCGCGACCGCGACCAGCATGTAGGTGGCGATGGTGGCGCCGTTGGCCGGGTCGTGCCGGTCGAAGATCTCCACGTAGGTGGCGATCGCCGGCACGTAGGTGATGATCTGCTTGCCCGCGATCGCCATGATCAGGTCGAACACCTTCAGCGAGATGTGCCCGAGGATGATCAGCGCGGACAGCGTCACCGGGCGGAGCTGCGGGAACACCACGTACCGGTACACCTTCCACTCGGACGCGCCGTCCACCCGCGCCGCCTCCCGCAGGTCCTCCGGGACGCTGCGGAACCCGGCCAGGTACAGCGCCATGACGTACCCGGACATCTGCCAGACGGCGGGGAGGGCCATCGCCGCCATGCCCCAGTCCGGGTTCTGCCACCAGTCGTTCGCCAGGAACCCGAGATGCAGCTTGTCGAACAGCTGGTTGAAGCCGACGGCGCGCTCGGGTGGCGCCGGGTTCATCAGCCACCGCCACACGACGCCGCTCGCGATGAACGACACCGCCATCGGGAACAGGTACACCACGCGGAAGCCCGCCTCCGCGCGGATGCCCTTGTCCATGAGGAACGCCAGGAACGCGCCGAGCAGCAGGGCGCCGACGACGAACACGGCCGTGAACAGCAGCGCGTGCTTCACCGCGCCGGGCCAGCTCGGCTGGTCCCACAGGTCGACGAAGTTCTTTCCCTTGTCGAACCCGTACTCGGAGACCTCGTCGTGCTTGCCGCTCAGCGCGACCCGGGTGTTCCAGAACAGCAGCCCGTAGACGAACAGGCCGATCGCGACGATGGACGGCGAGACCAGCAGCAGCCCCGGCAGCCATCGGCGGGCGCGTCTGAGGAACGACGAGCGATGCTCCTCAGACGCGTCCCGGCGACCGGGGTCCGCTGCTTTCAGGCCCTCTTCCGAGGCGGTCACTGTCCGCTGTTCTTGGCCGCGCTCACCAGCCCCTGCTGGAGCTTGGCCACGTCCCGGTTCTGCAGGAACAGGCCGATCGCGGTGTCGATGTCGGTGTGCCACTTGTTGTTGGCGTTCACGCCGTGCCAGAACGAGCCCGCGAGCTTGGTCTGCGGGTTGTTCCACTCCTCGAACGCCGTCTGCAGGTAGCCGGTGTAGAGGCTCTTGTCGGCGTCCTTACGGGCGGGGATGGAGCCCTTCTTCGGGTTGAAGAGGTCCTGCCCCTCCTTGCTGGACACCTCCTTCAGCCACGCCTCCGCGCCCGCGCGGTGCGGCGCGCCCTTGGGCAGGGTGAAGCTGTCCGACAGCCACATGTAGGTGCCCTCGGTGCCCGGCGCCGCCGCGAACTTGAAGTCGGTGTCGAGCTTCTTGCCGAGCCCGTTCGGCGCGGCGCCGACGAAGTACCCGTACGCCCAGTCGCCCATGATGTTGAACGCGGCCTTGTCGTCCACGACGGCCTTCGCGGCGCCCTGCCAGTCGGTGGACGCGGCCTCCAGCGTCGTGTACTTCATGATCTCGCCGAACTCGTTCAGCGCCTTGGCGACCGCCGGGGTGCCCCAGTCCGCGCCCGGCTGCCACAGCGCGTTGTAGGCGTCGGTGCCGAGGCTGCCGAGCAGGACGTTCTCCAGCAGGTGGTCGGCCGTCCACTGCGCGCCAAGCGACAGCGGCACCTTCTTCGTCTTGTCCTTGACGGCCTTCAGCGCGGTGATGAACTCGGGGATCGACGTCGGCGGGCCGGCCACCCCGGCGTCCTTCAGGATGTCGGGGTTGTACCAGAGCACGTTGGACCGGTGGATGTTCACCGGCACCGAGTAGATGTGCCCCTTGTAGGTGATCTGGTCGAGGAGCTGCTTCGGGTACACCGACTTCAGGTTGTTCTGCTGGTAGAAGTCGTCCAGCGGCTCGATCTGCCCGGCCTTGATGTAGTCGAGCAGCTCCGCGCCCGCGTGGCCCTGGAAGGAGTCTGGCGGCTTGCGGTTCTGCAGCCGGCTCGCCAGGACGGCCTTGGCCTGCGTGCCCGACCCGCCGGCGATGGCCGCGTTGACGAACTTGGTACCGGGATTCCTCTTCTCGAAGTCGGCCTGCATGGCCTGCAGCCCGTCGGCCTCGCCTGGACCGGTCCACCAGGAGAAGACCTCGACCTCGGACTTGTCGTTCTTCGATCCGCCGCCGTCGTCGCCGCCGCAGCCCGACATGGCGAGGGCACCGGTCATCGCCACGGCCGCGAACACCGTCCAGCGGCTCCGGAAAGCACGTACTCGCATCGTCCGTCCCTTCGGTTACCCCGGGGAGGCCAGCGTCCGTTCGGACGTCGCACGGGTCAACACGTGGGACGGAAAAGTGATCAAGAGGTGATGCGCGGTGAGAACGGGCGCCGCGGACCGCCCGGCGGGCCGCCGGACGGCCTACCAGGGAAGGGCCGGCGGCAGGTCGGCCGGCCCCGCGTCGGGCCAGTCGAGCGGGGCGCCGAGCGGCGCCAGCTCGGCGAGCTGCAGCCGGTACCAGGGCGAGGACTCGGGGCGCCCGGCGAGGTCGAGGCACTGCTGCCACGTCCACCACTCGGCCGACTCGACCTCGTCGGGGTTGCGCCGCAGCGGCCCGCCCGCCGCGACGACGGCGCGCACGACGGGGCACCGCTCGTGCTCGACGGTCCCGTCCGCGGCGACGGCCCGGTACTGGAACCGCGGCAGCACGGACGTCAGCGCCGCCTCCGGCATGCCGAGCTCGTCGCGCAGCCGCCGCAGCACGGCGTCGCGCAGCTTCTCGCCGGGGCCGGGATGGCCGCAGCAGCTGCCCGTCCAGACACCGGGGAAGGTGCGCTTGTCCAGGGCGCGCTGAGTGATCAGGACACGACCTTCCGTATCCACCACATAGCAGGAGAAAGCCAGATGGTAGGGCGTGTTCTCGTGGTGACTGGAGCTCTTCGGAGCGGTTCCGACGGCTTCGTCATCCGCGTTGAGCAGCACGATCTCTTCGACGGCCATGCTCTACTCCTACCCCATCCCTGCCGCGGGGGTCAGTCTTTTCGCACCCGCCGCGCGGGCGGGGCGCGGCGCGTCGCGGGCGAACCGGGATTAAACTCGGAACGGCCCGAGCGAGGGGAGACCCGATCCCCGACGGAGGAGTTGAAACGAGTGAGCCTGCTGGAGTCGATCACAGGTCCCGACGACCTCAAACGACTGGACGCCGGTCAGCTGCCTCGGCTCGCGGAGGAGATCCGCGAGTTCCTCGTCCAGGCGGTCTCCAAGACCGGCGGGCACCTGGGGCCCAACCTGGGCGCGGTCGAGCTGACGATCGCGCTGCACCGCGTCTTCGACTCGCCGCACGACAAGATCCTCTTCGACACGGGGCACCAGTCCTACGTGCACAAGATGCTCACCGGGCGGCACGACTTCGAGCTGCTGCGCAAGCGCGGCGGCCTGTCCGGCTACCCGAGCCGGGCCGAGTCCGAGCACGACGTCATCGAGAACTCGCACGCCTCCACGGCCCTGTCGTACGCCGACGGGTTCGCCAAGGCGTTCCAGCTGCGCGGCGAGGACGACCGCGCCGTGGTCGCGGTCGTCGGTGACGGCGCGCTGACCGGCGGCATGTGCTGGGAGGCGCTCAACAACATCGCCGCCGGCGTCGACCGCCCGGTCATCATCGTCGTCAACGACAACGGCCGGTCCTACTCGCCGACCATCGGCGGCCTCGCGTCCCACCTCGCCGACCTGCGCGTCACCCAGGGCTACGAGAACGCCCTCGACCTCATCAAGAAGACGGTGCCGCGCGCGCCCGTCGTCGGCACCGTCGCCTACGAGGCGCTGCACGGCATCAAGAAGGGCCTCAAGGACGTCCTGCAGCCGCAGGCCATGTTCGAGGACCTCGGCATGAAGTACGTCGGCCCGATCGACGGCCACGACGAGGACGCCGTCGAGCGCGCCCTGCGCCGCGCCCGCGGGTTCGGCCGCCCGGTCATCGTGCACTGCATCACCACCAAGGGCCGCGGCTACGCACCCGCCGAGAACGACACCGAGGACTGCATGCACGGCGGCGGCGCGTTCGACCCCGCCACCGGCAAGTTCGTCACCAAGAAGAGCGGCCCCGCCTGGACGAAGATCTTCGGCGAGGAGATGGTCGCGATCGGCCGGGAGCGCCGCGACGTCGTCGGCGTCACCGCCGCGATGCTCCACCCGACCGGGCTCGCGCCGTTCGCCGAGGCGTTCCCCGACCGCGTCTTCGACGTCGGCATCGCCGAGCAGCACGCCGTCACCTCCGCCACCGGTCTCGCCATGGGCGGTCTCCACCCGGTCGTGGCGGTGTACGCGACGTTCCTGAACCGCGCGTTCGACCAGGTCCTGATGGACGCGGCGCTGCACAAGCAGCCGGTCACGTTCGCGTTGGACCGCTCCGGTGTGACCGGCGACGACGGCGCCAGCCACAACGGCATGTGGGACATGTCGATCCTGCAGATCGTGCCGGGCCTGCGCGTCGCCGTCCCGCGCGACGGGGCGCGGCTGCGCGAGCTGCTGCGCGAGTGCGTCGCCGTGTCCGACGGGCCGACCGCGATCCGCTACCCCAAGGGCCCGGCGGCGGCCGACATCGAGGCGATCGGCACGGCCGGCGGGATGGACGTGCTGGCCCGCCACGACGGCTCCAACGGCACCCGCGTCCTGCTGGTCGCGGCGGGCTCGATGGCGACGCCCGCGGTGGAGGCCGCCGCGCTGATCGCCGCGCAGGGCATCGGCGTCACCGTGGTCGACCCGCGCTGGGTGAAGCCGCTCGACCCGGCGCTGCTCGACCTCGCCCGCGACCACGCGCTCGTCGCCGTCGCCGAGGACAACGGCCGCACCGGCGCCGTCGGCGACGCCGTCGCCCGGCTGCTGCGCGACGCCGAGGCCGACGTCCCGATCCGCACGTTCGGCATCCCGCAGGAGTTCCTCGACCACGCCTCGCGCGGCGAGATCCTCGCCGACATCGGCCTGACGCCGCAGGCGCTCGCCCGCGACATCACCGAGTCGGTGGCCCGCATCACCTCCACGGAGGCCGAGACCGCCGAGGCGTCGGAGGCGTCCGGGGCGTCCGCGTCCGAGGGGTCGAAGGAGAAGCCCTGACCGGCGGGCGCTAGACCCCGTCGGCCGACAGCAGCTGCCAGAAGTGGGTGATGGACGCGGCGGACGTGCCGAGTTCGCGTCCCGAGTACGTCCATCGCCCGCGCAGCCGCCACGGGCGCCCGGCCCCGTCCTGGACGAACACCTGCAGCGGGAAGCAGGCGTCGTGCGCGCGGATCACGCCGGCGGGGTCGACCGAGGGCGCGAGCCGGGGCTCGCCCTCGCAGCGCACGCCCATGACGGACGTGCGCGGGTCCTGGCGCAGGAGTCCCTGTGTCAGGTCGTACACGAGTACGGACACGTAGTCGGGGCCCAGCCACCTGAGGTCGGGGACCGTCTCGGGTGGGGGGAACCCGTACAGTTCTGGACCGCCGGTCACACGCCGCACCGTAGCGCCCGGGTCACATGCCCGTCACTACTTTCCCGGCGGGAATTCGCGGCGCGGCCGGATGCGGCGGGCGGTCAGTCGCCGCCGCGGCACGCCGACGTCATCGCCTCCCAGCGGGCCAGCTTGACCCGTTCGCCGCGGTCGAGGCTGCGCGCGAGCGCGATCTCGGCGGCGTCGAGCTTCAGCCAGTCGGCGTAGGTGACGACGGGCAGCCCCCGCGACTCCAGTAGCTCCTCGATGGTGTGCTTGCGCTCCGGCTCGGTGCCGGCGAGGTCGGCGAGCAGGTTGCGGACGGTCTCGGCGGCGTCGGACTTGTTGGTGCCGACGACCCCGGACGGCCCGCGCTTGATCCAGCCGGCGACGTACTCGCGGGGGACCGGCGCGCCGTCCGGGCCGAGGATCCGGCCGCCGTCGTTCGGGACGACGTGGGAGCGCTCGTCGAACGGGACGCCGGTGAGCGGGACGCTCTGGTAGCCGACCGACCGCAGCACCAGGCCGACCGGCAGCGTCTCGTACTCGCCGGTGCCGGTGACGCGGCCCGACTCGTCCAGCCGGGTCCGCTCCAGCTTCAGGCCCTCGACGCGGCCGGTGCCGATGATCTCGGCGGGCGCGCGCCAGAACCGGACGTCGATGTGGCGGGCGCGGCCGGGGGCGGGCTCGCCCGTCCAGCCGTTGAGGACCTTGACGTTGCCGCCGGTCTTGCGGTCGCTCGCGGCCAGCTCGGCGCTCGCCGGGTCGAGCTCCATGTCCTCGGGGCGGACGTGGATGCTCGCGTGCGGCAGCTCGCCCAGCTCGCGGGCCTCCTTGGTGGTGAACTTCGCCTGCGCGGGCCCGCGCCGCCCGATCATGTGGATCCTCTTGACCCGGCTGCGCGACAGCGCCTCGATGACCTGCTCGGGGACGTCGGTGTCGCGCAGCTCCTCGGCGGTCTTGGCGAGGATGCGGACGACGTCGACGGCGACGTTGCCGACGCCGACCACCGCGACCTCCTCCACCGACAGGTCGAACTCGTGGTCGGCGGCGTCGGGGTGCCCGCAGTACCAGTTGACGAAGTCGGTGGCGGCGATGCTGCCGGGCAGGTCCTCGCCGGGGATCCGCATGTGCCGGTCGACCATGGCGCCGGTCGCGTAGACGACGGCGTCGTAGCAGCCGAGCAGGTCGGCGCGGGTGATGTCGCGGCCCAGCTCGACGCAGCCGAAGAACCGGACGGCCGGGTTCTCCAGGACCCGCTGCAGGTACTTGGCGATCGACTTGATCGACGTGTGGTCGGGCGCGACGCCGTAGCGGACCAGGCCGTACGGGGTCGGCAGCCGGTCGAACACGTCCACCCGGACGTCCCCGTCGGCCTGCTTGACGAGGGCCTCGGCGGCGTAGATCCCCGCCGGGCCGGATCCGATCACCGCGACGAGCACTGGAGAAGCCATGGCCGTCATTGTGCCTACCCGGCGGGCGAAATGACACCGTGACCCCCGTCACGGGCCCGGCGCGTCACGGTTTGCGCGCGACCCCCGCCCACATGGGCACTTCGCGCGGTTCGCCGGTGCCGTCCCCGTCCGGCCGCCATTGCGGCGGTGAGACGAGCCCCGGCTCGACGAGGTCGAGGCCGTCGATCAGCGCCAGGACCTCGTCGCGGTCGCGGGGGCGCGCCTTCTGGACGGCGTTCTCGTTCCACATCCGGAACGCCTCCCGCACCCGCGGGCCGCCGAGTTCGGCGGTGGCGTGGGTGAAGGCCAGCCAGCTCCCGGACGGGACGGCGTCGAGCAGCCGCCACAGGATCGCGCGGGCGTCGCCGGCGTCGGTGACGAAGTGCATGAGGCTCATCAGCGTGATGGCGACCGGGCGGCCGAGGTCGAGGGTGGCGGCCGCGTCGGCGAGGATCCGGCCGGGCTCGCGGAGGTCGGCGTCCAGGTAGGCGGTGGCGCCGTTCGGGCCGGAGCTCAGCAGCGCGCGGGCGTGCGCGAGGACGACCGGGTCGTTGTCGGCGTAGACGACGCGGGCGCCGGGCAGCACCGCCTGCGCGACCTGGTGGACGTTCGGCTCCGTCGGCAGCCCGGTGCCGATGTCGAGGAACTGGTCGACGCCCTGCTCGGCGAGGAAGGTCACCGAGCGCCGCATGAACGTGCGGTCGGCGCGGACCATCGCGACGACGTGCGGGTTCGCGGCGGCGATCTGATCGCCGAGCTCGCGGTCGACCTCGTAGTTGTCCTTGCCGCCGAGCCAGTGGTCCCAGACCCGGGCCGAGTGCGGCCGGGTGGAGTCGATCCGGTCCGAGAGCTCGCCTGCCATGTGCCGTCACCGTCCGTGCGGGGGTCGCGGGTCGCCGGTCCCCAAGATCGTAGGGCGGAACGCGGCGGCTTCTCAGGACTTGGCGGAGATTTCCTCCGCGCGGCCGACCCGGCTGTGCCGGTACCCGTAGAGCCCGTAGAGGACGACGCCGATCACCATCCAGGCGAGGAACCGCAGCCACGTGTCCACCGGCAGGTTGATCATCACGAACAGGCAGCCGAGCACCGACAGGATCGGGACGAGCGGGACCCACGGCGTGCGGAAGGCGCGGGGCAGGTCGGGGCGGGTGCGGCGCAGCACCACCACGGCGACCGAGACGATGAGGAACGCGAACAGGGTGCCGATGTTGACCAGCTCGGCGAGCTTGGCGAGCGGGATGAACCCGGCGAGCACCGCGACGACGGCCCCCATCATGATCGTCGAGCGGTAGGGGGTGCCGAACCGCGGGTGGACGGCGGAGAGCCACGGCGGCGTGAGGCCGTCCCGTCCCATCGCGAAGAAGATGCGGCTCTGCCCGAGCAGCAGGATCAGCACGACGCTGGTGAGGCCGATGACGGCGCCGACGTCGATGATGGTGGCGAACACCGGGTGCCCGACGGACTTGAACGCGTCGGCGAGCGGCGCGGCGGTGCTCAGCTCGCTGTAGTGCTGCATGCCGGCGACGACGATCGACACGGCGGCGTACAGGACCGCGGTGATGACGAGGGACCCGATGAGCCCGATGGGGACGTCCCGCTGCGGGTGGCGGGCCTCCTCGGCGGCGGTGGCGACGATGTCGAAGCCGATGTAGGCGAAGAAGACGATCGCGATGGCGGCGAAGATGCCGAGCCAGCCGAAGCTGCTCGGCGTGAAGCCGAACAGCACCTGCATCAGCGGCGCGGTGAGGCCGCTCCCCTCCGGCGTCGGCTTGGACGGGGGGATGAAGGGCTCGTAGTTGGAGCGCTTGACGAAGAACAGCCCGGCGAAGATGACCAGCAGCACGATCGACACCTTGACCGCGACGACCACCGCGTTCACCCGCGAGGAGATCTTGATGCCGGCGACGAGCAGCACGGTCACCACGGCCACGAGGGCGATGGCGGGGACGTTCACCGTGCCGCCCTCGCCCGGCGGGGCGGCGAGCGACGCGGGGATCGTGACGCCCATGTCGTCCAGCAGCGAGGCGAAGTAGCCGGACCAGCCGACCGACACCACCGCCGCGCCGAGCGCCATCTCCAGGATGAGGTCCCAGCCGATGATCCAGGCGGGGAACTCCCCGATGGTGGCGTAGGAGAAGGTGTAGGCGGAGCCCGCGACCGGGACGGTGGAGGCGAACTCGGCGTAGCAGAGCGCCGCGAGCCCGCACACGACCGCGGCGAGGATGAACGACAGCGCGACCGCCGGGCCGGCCTTGTCCCGGGCGACCTGCCCGGTCAGCACGAAGATGCCGGTCCCGATGATCACGCCGACGCCGAAGACGGTGAGGTCGAGCGCCGACAGGGCCCGCCGGAGCCGGTGCGCGGGCTCCTCGGTGTCCCGGATCGACTGCTCGACCGACTTCGTGCGCAGCAGGTTCATCCTCGGCACCCTCCGCCTCGCCTCGTGCTCGTCGCGGCCGCGCCGTCCGGCACGGGCGTCCGGTGCGGCCGTTGGCCGTATGCCCATATGTGCGCGGGTTATGATCAGCCGAAACGCGAGCACGCCCGTGACGTGCGGAAATGCCGGAAAAGAGGCGTTCCGAACGCGGCTCGGAACGCCTCTTCCCTCGGGTGCGGCGGGTGCGGGCCGCGGCCGGGTCAGGCGGGCAGCGAGGCGACCCCCGGCTCCAGGAACCGGCGGCCGGTCACCCGCTCGGCGACGCCCGACCGGTCCAGGTACGGGGTGATGCCGCCGAGGTGGAACGGCCAGCCGGCGCCGAGGATCATGCACAGGTCGATGTCCTGCGGGGCCGCGACGACGCCCTCGTCCAGCATGACGCGGATCTCGTCGGCGAGCGCGGCCAGCGCCCGGTCGAGCACCTGCTCCTCGGTGGACGGGCTCGTCCCGCCCGCGAAGATCTCCACGACCTCGGGGTCGAGGGAGAAGTCCGGCCGGTACACGCCGGACTTGCCGGCCGCGACCATCGCCGCGAGGTTGCCCGACAGCGGGAACCGGTCCGGGAACGCGCCGTGCAGGGTCTCGTTGACGTGCAGCGCGATCGCCGGGCCGACCAGCCCCATCAGCACGAACGGCGGCATCGGCAGCCCGAGCGGCGCCGCGGCGCGCTCGGCGACCTCGATCGGCGTGCCCTCGTCCACCGCCTTGACGATCTCGGCGAGCAGCCGCAGCAGGACGCGGTTGACCACGAACGCCGGGGCGTCCTGGACCAGCACGCACGACTTCTTCAGCGCCTTGCCGGTGGCGAACGCGGTGGCGAGCGCGGCGTCGCCGGTCCGCTCGCCCCGGACGATCTCCAGCAGCGGCAGCACCGCGACCGGGTTGAAGAAGTGGAAGCCGACGACCCGCTCGGGGTGCGCCAGCCCGGACGCCATCTCGGTGACCGACAGCGAGGAGGTGTTGGTCGCGAGGACGCACTCGGGGGAGACGTACTCCTCGACCTCGGCGAACACCTTCTGCTTGACCGACATCTCCTCGAACACGGCCTCGATGACGAAGTCGGCGTCGGCGAACGCGTCCTTGGTCAGCGAGCCGGTGATGAGCGCCTTGAGGCGGTTCGCCTTGTCGGGGGTGACGCGGCCCTTGCCGAGCAGCTTGTCGATCTCGCCGTGCGCGTAGCCGACGCCCTTGTCCACGCGCTCCTGGTCGAGGTCGGTCAGCACGACCGGCACCTCCAGGCGGCGCGCGAACAGCAGCGCGAGCTGCGAGGCCATCAGGCCCGCGCCGACGACGCCGACCTTGGTGACCGGGCGGGCGAGGGCCTTGTCCGGCGCCCCGGCGGGCCTCTTCGCGCGCTTCTGGGTGAGGTCGAACGCGTACAGGCCGGCGCGCAGCTCGTCGCTCATGATGAGGTCGGCCAGCGCCTCGTCCTCGGCGGCGAAGCCCTCGTCGCGGGTGCGGTCCTTGGCGGCGGCGACGAGGTCGAGGGCGCGCGTGTAGGACGGGGCGGCGCCGTGCAGCTTGCCGTCCACGTTCCAGCGGGCCATCGCGACCGCGTCGTCCCACGCCTTGCCCTTGTCGACTTCGGGCCGGGTGACGGTGACGTCGCCGTTGAGGACGCGGGCCGTCCAGGCGAGCGACTCCTCCAGGAAGTCGGCCGAGTCGAAGAGGGCGTCCGCGATGCCCAGCTCGTACGCCTGGGCGCCCTTCAGCGTCCGGTTCTGCGCGAGCGGGTTCTCGATGACGACCTTGAGCGCCTTCTCCGCGCCGATCAGGTTCGGCAGCAGGTACGTGCCGCCCCAGCCGGGCACCAGGCCGAGGAACGCCTCGGGCAGCGCGAACGCCGGGACGCCGGCGGAGATCGTCCGGTACGTGCAGTGCAGGCCGATCTCGACGCCGCCGCCCATCGCCGCGCCGTTGTAGTAGGCGAACGACGGGACGTCCAGCTCGCCCAGCCGCCGGAACACGTCGTGGCCGAGCCTGCCGATGGACCGGGCGTCCTCCCGGTTCGCGATGAGCGGGACGCCCTTCAGGTCGGCGCCGACCGCGAAGATGAACGGCTTGCCGGTGACGCCGACGGCCGCGATGTCGTCGCGCCCGGCGATCTCGTCGATGGCGGCGTTCAGCTCGGCGAGGCCGTTGGGGCCGAACGTGTTGGGCTTGGTGTGGTCGAAGCCGTTGTCCAGTGTGATGAGCGCGAGCGTGCCCGCCGCGTAGGGCAGCGTCACGTCCCGTACGTGCGCGTGCGTCACGACTTCGTCGCTGAAGACTTCCCCAAGAGTGCTCACTTGCTGTCCCCCCAGTTGACGTTCTCCCAGAGGACGGTTCCGCCCATGCCCATGCCCACACACATCGTGGTCAGTCCGTAACGCACGTCCGTACGCTCCTCGAACAGGCGCGCGAGCTGGTTCATCAGCCGGACGCCGGACGAGGCGAGCGGGTGGCCGAGCGCGATCGCGCCGCCCCACGGGTTCACCCTCGGGTCGTCGTCGGCGATCTTGAAGTGCTCCAGGAACGCCAGCACCTGCACGGCGAACGCCTCGTTGATCTCGATGAGGCCGATGTCGTCCATGGTCAGCGCGTTGCGGGCGAGGAGCTTCTCGGTCGCGGGGACTGGCCCGACGCCCATCACCTCCGGCTCCACGCCGGCGAACGAGAAGTCGACCAGGCGCATCTTCGGCGTGAGGCCGAGCTCGCGGGCGACGTCCTCGGCGGCGAGCAGGCACGCGGTGGCGCCGTCGTTCAGCCCGGCGGCGTTCCCGGCCGTGACGTTGCCGTGCACCCGGAACGGGGTCTTGAGCTGGGCGAGGTCGTCCAGCGTGGTGCCGGGACGCGGCGGCTCGTCCTCGGTGGCGAGCCCCCACCCCTTCTCGGCGGAGCGGACCGCGGTCGGCACGAGGTCCGGCTGGATCTTCCCGGCCGCGTAGGCGGCGGCGACCTTCTGCTGGCTGCGCATGGCGTAGGCGTCCGCGCGCTCCTTGGTGATGCCGGGGAACCGGTCGTGCAGGTTCTCCGCCGTCGAGCCCATGACCAGGGCGGACGGGTCGACGAGCCGGTCGGCGAGGAAGCGCGGGTTCGGGTCGACGCCCTCGCCCATCGGGTGCCGGCCCATGTGCTCGACGCCGCCGGCGATGGCGACGTCGTAGGAGCCGAACGAGATCCCGGCGCCGGAGGTGGTGACGGCGGTCATCGCGCCCGCGCACATCCGGTCGATCGCGTAGCCGGGGACGCTCTTGGGCAGCCCGGCCAGCACGGCGGCGGACCGCCCGATGGTCAGGCCCTGGTCGCCGGTCTGGGTGGTGGCGGCGATCGCGACCTCGTCCACCCGCTCGGGCGGGAGGGACGGGTTGCGGCGCATCAGCTCGCGGATCGCGCGGACGACCATGTCGTCGGCGCGGGTCTGCGCGTAGAGGCCCTTGGGGCCGGCCTTGCCGAACGGCGTGCGGACGCCGTCGACGAACACGACGTCGCGTGCGGTGCGAGGCACGGGTCGTCCTCCCTGCGGTGGGCTGTATGACGGAAGGTCGTCGAGCCTCGTGCCGCCCCTGCCTGGACGGCGGCACGAGTGCCCGCGACAGCGATGCTACTCGCTGGTAACCATCAATACTACTCGTCAGTAACCACTGACGCGGCGGTGCCCTTGTTCGGCCCCTGGCAGGTGAGTACCGTGACGTGGGAGGAGGCACGGTGACGCACGCGAGGCCCGCGTACCGGCCGGGGATGCGCCGGCGGATCGGCCATATCCGCGATCTCACCGCCCTCCTGCTGCGCACCGGACTGCTCTTCGGCGGCGGCCCCCGCCGCCTCGTCCGGCAGCTCGGCACGCTGCGGCACTGGGGCACCACGCTCGCCGGGCTCGTCGCCGCGGCCGCCGCCCGCTCCCCGTCCCGGCCCGCGCTCATCGACGACGAGGGCGTGCTCACGTTCGCCGAACTCGACGAGCGCGCCGCCCGCCTCGCCGCCGCGCTGCCCCTCCAGGGCCCCCGCCCCCGCGTCGGCGTGCTGTGCCGCAACCACCGGGGCATGGCGCTGACGCTCGTCGCCTGCTCCCGGCGCGGCGCCGAGGTCGTGCTGCTCAACACCGGGTTCGGCGCCGGCCAGATCCGCGCCGTGCTCGGCGAGCTGCGCCCCGCCCTCATCGTCGCCGACGCCGAGTTCGCGCCGCTGCTCGGCAACGTCCCCATCGCGCTGCGCCGCACCGTGCTGTGGGCCGACCGCCGCCCCCCGGCCGGCATGCCGCTCGCCGCGCCCGTCCCGCTCGCCACGGCGCCGCCCCCGCCGCGTCCCGCCCCCGACCCCGCGCCCCGCCCCGCCGCCGGCACGGGCCCGAGCATCGGCGAGCTCATCGCCTCGGTGGACGCCGCCGACGCGGCGGCCGGGCCGCCGCAGATCCAGAGCCGCACCATCATGCTCAGCTCCGGCACCACCGGACGCCCCAAAGGTGCCCGCCGCCCGCCCCGGCCGGGCCTGTGGCCGCTCGCCTCCATGACGTCCCGGATCCCGCTGCGCGCCCGGCAGACGATGATCGTCGAGGCGCCGCTGTTCCACACCTGGGGCTACGCCGCGCTGCAGATGGCCTGGGCGCTGCGGGCGCCGGTCGTGCTGCACCGCCGCTTCGACCCCGAGCAGACGCTGCGCGCCATCACCGCGCACGGCGACGCCACCGTGTTCGCCGTCCCCGTCATGTGCCAGCGCATCCTGGAGCTCGCCCCGGAGGTCCGCGCCCGGTACGACACGTCCTCGCTGCGGATCTTCGCGCTGAGCGGCGCCGCGCTGTCCGGCGACCTCGCCACCCGGTTCATGGACGCCTTCGGCGACCGGCTCTACAACGTCTACGGGTCCACCGAGGTGTCCTGGGTCTCCATCGCCACCCCGCGCGACCTGCGGCTCGACCCGCGCACCGCCGGGCGGCCGCCGCGCAACACCGCGCTCGCCATCCTCGGCGACGACGGCCGCCGGCTCGGCCGCTCCACCCGCGGCCAGATCTTCGCCGCCAACGAGCTGCTGTTCGAGGGGTACACCGGCGGCGAGCCGATGGAGGTCCGCGACGGCCTCCTCGCCACCGGCGACCTCGGCCACATCGACCACCGCGGGCTGCTGTTCGTGGACGGCCGCGGCGACGGGACGGTGGTGTCCGGCGGCGAGAACATCGTCCCCCACGACGTGGAGGAGGCGCTGCTCCGGCTCCCCGAGGTCCAGGAGGCCGCGGTGACCGGCGTCCCCGACGAGGCGTGGGGGCAGCGGCTCGCCGCCTACATCGTGCTCCGCCCCGGCGCCACGCTCGACGCCGCCGCCGTCCGCGACTACGTGCACGCCCAGGTCGCCCGGTACGCGGTGCCCCGCGACGTGCACTTCATCCCCGAGCTGCCGCGCAACGCCACCGGCAAGGTCGTGCACCGCTGGCTCAGCGCCCGGCCGGGGCGGCCGCTTCCGGAGGGGCATGTGGAATGGCCGCGGCCGCGGGCAGCCGGACGGTGACCGACAGCCCGCCGTCCGGGCGCGGCTCGGCCTCCACCGCGCCGCCGTGCGCGCGCACCACCGCCCGCACGATCGACAGGCCGAGGCCCGCGCCGTCCCGCGACCCCGTCCGGTCGGCGCGCAGCCGCCGGAACGGCTCGAAGATCGCCGCCACCTCGTAGGCCGGGACGGCCGGCCCCGTGTTCACGACCTGCAAGAACGCCGCGCCGCCCCGGGCGCCCGTGCGGACCCACACCCGGCCGTCCGGCACGTTGTACTTCACCGCGTTCTCCAGCAGGTTCACCGCGCACCGCTCCAGCAGGACCGGATCACCCGACACGGCCGCCGGGGCGAGCCTCGCCTCCACGTCCACCGCCGGGTCGCCGAGCTGGTCGAGCGCGCTGCGGACCACGTCCGGCAGCGGGCACTCCGTCCGGACGGCCGGCTCCCGCTCGGACTTGGCGAGCAGCAGCAGCCCCTCGATGAGCCGCTCGTGGCGGGCGGTGTTGCCGAGCAGCACCTCCGCGAGCGCCTTCGTCTCCGGCGGGTTCCTCCTGCTCGCCATCGCGACCTCCAGCACCGTCCGGTTGATCGTCAGCGGCGTCCGCAGCTCGTGCGAGGCGTTCGCGACGAACCGGCGCTGCGCGTCGAACGCGCGGTTCAGCCGGTCCAGCATCCGGTCGAAGGTGTCGGCCAGGTCCTTGATCTCGTCCTGCGGGCCGTCCAGCGCGATCCGCTCGTGCATGGTGCTCTCCGACAGCCGCCGCGCCGTCGCCGTCACCCGGTGCAGCGGGCGCAGCATCCGCCCGGCCACCACGTACCCGATCACCACCCCGAGGACGCCGAGCACCAGCATCGTGACCAGCGAACTCTGCAGCAGCTGCTCCAGTACGTCCCGCTTCTGCTGCGCCAGCTGCCGGTCGGCATCCGCCTTCAGCCCCGCCAGCTGACTGAGATCGCCGTCCAGCGCCACGGACCGCAGCCGCACGACCGTGTCCGCGTCCAGGTCGCCGCGCCCGGAGAACCGGTCGTCCATCGTCCGGACGGTCAGCAGGTAGGTCACCGCGACCAGCACCGCCGACGTCACCAGGAACAGCGACCCGTACACCAGCGTCAGCCGCGTCCGGACGCTCAGCCGCTTCACCGCGCCTCCAGCCGGTACCCGGCGCCGGTCACCGTCTCGATCACCGGCGGCTGCCCGAGCTTGCGGCGCAGCGTCGCCATCGTGACCCGGACGATGTTGCTGAACGGGTCGATGTTCTCGTCCCACGCCCGCTCGAGCAGCCGCTCGGCGCTCACCACCCCGCCCTCGGCGCGCATCAGCTCCTCCAGCACGGCGAACTCCTTCCTCGTCAGCCGCAGCTCCCGGCCGTCCCGCGCCACCCTGCGCCGGTGCGGGTCGAGCCGGATGCCCCGCCGCTCCAGCACCGGCGGCACCGGCGGCCCCGACCTGCGCGCCAGCGCCCGCACCCGCGCGACCAGCTCGCTGAACACGAACGGCTTCGGCAGGTAGTCGTCCGCGCCGAGCGTCAGCCCGTCCACCCGGTCGCCGACGTCGCCCGCCGCCGTCAGCATCAGGATCCGCCCCCGGCTCCGCCGCTCCACCAGCTCCCGGCACACGTCGTCGCCGTGCACCGTCGGCAGGTCCCGGTCGAGGACCACCACGTCGTACTCGGTGTAGGACGCGAGCTCCAGCGCGTCGTCGCCGTCGTACACGACGTCGACGGCCATGGCCTCCTCGCGCAGCCCCTCGGCGATGGCGTCCGCGAGCACCCGCTCGTCCTCGACGATCAGAACACGCATCCCCCGAGCATCCCGCCCGGGGGGTTAAACCCCGATAAGCCTCAGCGCCGCCAGCACGTGTACGTCACGGTGGCCGTGCCGCCCGGCGCGAAGGAGACCGTCCCGCTGCCGCGCCCGCCGATATAGCACAGCACCGTCGGCCGCACGGTCACCGCCACCGACGCGGACCGGCCCGCCCTGAGCGTCCCGGCGCCGCCCGCGCTGACCCGCCCGGCCGTGTCCCGCACCGACGCAACCGACCACCGAACCGTGCCGCCCACCGCCGTCAGCCGGATGTAGCAGCGCGCCGGCACCCCCGCCGCCCGCACACCGCGGCACCCTGAGTCGTCCACCGCCAACCGCCCCGGCCCGCTCGGCACCTTGCGCGTCCGCTTCGGCTCGGCGGCCTTCTTCGTGGGCTTCGGCTCGTCCTTCTCATTAACCTCGTCCCCGGACGCCGGCGTCGGCGCCGCCGAAGGCGTCGGGGACTCGGGCGTGGTCATGGCCACCGGCGGTGCCGCAGAGGGCTTCGCCTCCGGTCCCGTGGCTTCGAAAAGCGCTAGCATCCCACCGGTCAGCGCAACAGCAGCGGCAGCGCCCCCGATCACCACGAGCCCCCGCTTCCGCCTCGGCGCGCTCCGGCACCGGTCGCGCACCGCTTCGTACAGCCAGTCCCGAAAGGTCCCCGCGTCCGGCACATCGGTACCTCGCAGCCCGACCAGCGCCTCCCGGACGGCCTCCACGGCCCGCTCATGGTCGCCGAGCAGCCCCTCCGCATACGTGACCAGCTCGGGCCCGTACACGTTGTAGACATGCCCGACCGCCCCCGGCCGCTGCGCCTGCAGCGCCTCGACAAGCCGGAAGTCCTCATTCAACGGCGGCGCACTGGACACGCCGGGATTATGACCGACCGACCACGATCCGTAGTGTGCACCAACCCCAAACTCCACCCCCCGCCTTTATCACCCACCCACGAATCCCCCCGCCGCCGACCCGTCTAATGCGGGTTTAACCCCTTGATGGGTGTCATGGCTTCTCGCTGGGGTGCAGGGCCCTGGCGGAGAGGACGTGATGGCGATTCGGGTTTGGGCCGCTGGGCTGGCGGTGCCGCTGGTTCTGGGGCCGGCGGCGTGCGGGAGTGACGACGGTGGCGGGGTGGCGACTGCCGGGGGTGCGGCGGCGACGGCGTCCGCTTCGGCGTCGGCGAGTGCCTCGCTGTCGCCGGAGGACGCGCGGCTGAAGTTCGCGCAGTGCATGCGGGAGAACGGGGTGGACGTCCCCGATCCGGGTGCGGCGGACGAGAAGGCGATGCGGTTCGGGAAGGGGAGCGACCGCAAGAAGCTGGAGGGCGCGCTGGAGAAGTGCCGGCAGTGGTTGCAGGCGGGCGGGAAGATGCCCGACCTCAAGGACCCCAAGGTGCGCGACCAGTTCGTCAAGCTCGCGCAGTGCATGCGCGAGCACGGGGTGAACATCCCGGACCCGGGGCCCGACGGGAAGATCGAGTTCCCGAAGGGGGACGTCGACCCCGGTGCGCTGGAGAAGGCGCGGGACGCGTGCAAGGCCGACCTGCCGGGGGCCGGGCGGTGAGGCGCGCGGTCGCGGGCGGGGTCGCCGCCGCGGTGGTGGCCGGCGGCGGGGGCGCGCTGGCCTGGACGACGGGCGGGGGCGAGGCGCAGGGCGCGCCGGCGGCGCTGAGCACCGCCGTCGTGACCCGGGGCGATCTCGTCGACACCGAGAAGGTGGACGGGAAGCTCACCTACGACGACGTGCGGGAGGTGTGGAGCGGGGTGTCCGGTGTGGTGACGTGGGCGCCGGAGCAGGGCGCGGCGGTCAAGCGGGGCGGGACGCTGCTGAAGGTGGCGGGCGAGCCGGTCACGCTGATGTACGGCGGCAGCCCCATGTACCGGACGTTGCGGAACGGCGTGTCGGGCAAGGACGTCCGGCAGCTCGAAGAGAACCTGCGGGCGCTCGGGTACGGCGGGATGACGGTGGACCGCGAGTTCACCGGCGCGACCGAGGCCGCGGTGAAGGAGTGGCAGGACGATCGCGGCCTGGACGTGACCGGCGCCGTCGGCCCTGAGCAGGTCGTCTTCCTGGACGGGGCCGTTCGCGTCCGGGACGTGAAGGCGCCCGAGGGCAAGCGCGTCGGGCAGGGGCAGCCGGTCCTGACGGTGGCCGGGACGAGGCGCGTCGTCCATGTCGATCTGGACGCCGACAAGCAGGACCTCGCCAAGGAGGGCGCCGCCGTCACGGTGGAGCTGCCCGGCGGAGAGACGGTGAAGGGGAAGATCACCAAGGTGAGCCGGGTCGCGCAGAGCAGCGGGACGGGGCAGGACAAGAAGACCACGGTCGGCGTCGACATCTCGATCGGCGGCGCCGGCACGGGACGGCTCGACGAGGCCCCGGTCGGCGTCGAGCTGGAGAGCGAGCGGCGCGAGGACGTCCTGACCGTGCCGGTCGAGGCGCTGCTGGCGCTGCGGGAGGGCGGTTTCGGTGTCGAGTCCGCCGACCGGCGGCTCGTGCCCGTGCGGGTCGGCGCGTTCGGCGGCGGACGGGTCGAGATCAGCGGAGACGGTGTCCGCGCGGGCATGAAGGTCGGGGTGCCGGCCGAATGAGCACGCGGGAGACGGGCGATCCCATCGTCGAGCTGACCGGGGTCACCAAGGAGTACGCGGGCGGCGTCGCGGCGCTGAAGGGCGTCGACCTGCGGATCGCGCCGGGGGAGCTGGTCGCGATCGCCGGGCCGTCCGGGTCGGGCAAGTCGACGCTGCTGCACATGGTCGGGACGCTGGACCGGCCGACCGGGGGACGGGTGCGGGTCGCCGGGCACGAGGTCGCGGGCCTCGGCGACCGGGAGCTGTCGGCGCTGCGGGCCCGGCACATCGGGTTCGTGTTCCAGCAGTTCCACCTGGCGGCGGGCGTGAGCGCGCTCGACAACGTCGCCGACGGGCTGCTGTACGGCGGCGCCGGGCCGGGGGAGCGGCGGGAGCGGGCGCGGGCCGCGCTCGGCCGCGTCGGGCTCGGGCACCGGACGGGGCACCGGCCGCACGAGCTGTCCGGCGGCGAGCAGCAGCGGGTCGCGGTGGCGCGGGCCGTCGCGGGCGAGCCGGACCTGCTGCTCGCCGACGAGCCCACCGGCAACCTCGACTCGGCGGCGGGCGCCGAGGTGCTCGCCCTGCTGGACGAGCTGCACCGGGCCGGCACCACCGTCGCGATCATCACCCATGACGCGGAGGTCGCGGCCGCGGCGCCGCGCCGGGTCCGGGTCCGGGACGGGCTGATCGTCGCGGACGAGCGGGCGACGGGGGCGGGGCGGTGAGGGCGGCGCTCGTGCCCGCGCGGCTCGGCCCCGGCGACGTGCTGCGCCTCGGCCTCGCCGGGCTGCGGGCCCGCCCGGCGCGGGCGGTGCTGTCCGCGCTCGGCGTCGCGATCGGGATCGCGACGATGGTCGCGGTCATCGGGATCTCCTCGTCCGGCAAGGAGGACCTGCTGCGGCGGCTCGACCGGCTCGGCACCAACCTGCTCACCGCCAAGCCCGGCGACACCCTGTTCGGCGACAAGGCGCAGCTCCCCGAGTCGGCGCCGGAGATGGTGCGGCGGATCGGCCCGGTCACGGCGGTCGGCGCGACCGGGTCCGTGGACGCCACCGTCCGGCGGACCGACAAGATCCCGGCGGAGGTCACCCAGGGCATCGCCGTGCAGGCCGCGACGACCGGGCTGCTCGGCACGCTCGGCGCGGAGACCGCGAGCGGGACCTGGCTGAACGCCGGCACCGCCCGCTACCCCGGCGTCGTGCTCGGCGCGGAGGCGGGGCGCCGCCTCGGCATGGACCGGGCGGGCGGACGGGTGTGGATCGGCGGCCGCTGGTTCACCGTCCTCGGCGTGCTGCGGCCCGCCGAGCTGGCCCCCGAGATCGACCGCTCCGCACTCGTCGGCTGGGACGCGGCCCGCCGCCACCTGGCCTTCGACGGGCACCCGACCACGGTCTACGAGCGGTCCACGGACGCGTCGGTGAACGACGTCCGGGCCGTGCTGGCCCGCACGGTCAACCCCGAGCGCCCCGAGGAGGTCCAGGTCAGCCGCCCCTCGGACGCGCTGGAGGCCAAGGCCGCGGCGACCGGCGCGTTCACCGGGCTGCTGCTCGGGCTCGGCGCGGTCGCGCTGCTGGTCGGCGGGGTCGGCGTCGCGAACACGATGGTGGTCTCGGTGCTGGAGCGGCGCCGCGAGATCGGGCTGCGCCGCTCCCTCGGCGCCACCCGCGGGCAGGTCCGCGTCCAGTTCCTCGCCGAGTCGCTGCTGCTGTCGGTGTCCGGCGGCGCGGCCGGGACGGTCCTCGGCGCGGCCGTGACCGCCGGGTTCGCGCTGTGGAAGGGGTGGCCGCCCGTCGTGCCGGCCTGGGCGCTCGGCGGGGCGCTCGCCGCGACGCTGGTGATCGGCACGGCCGCCGGGCTGTACCCGGCGGTGCGGGCCGCGCGGCTGCCGCCGACGGCCGCCCTCGCGTCGGTCTGACTCTGGCCACGCCGCGCCGGGCCGGTGCATGATTGGGGCATCGCCGTGTTCCGCCCCGGGGGAGGTGCCTCGCAGCCATGCCGGTGACACGTCCGCTCCGTGAGCGCTGCCGGGAGTTCCTCGGGATCGACGGCGAGATCCGCTACATCTTCCCCGCGATGGCCTACGGCGGCGGCGCCGGGTTCATCTTCGTCGTCACCGACGACCAGGTCGCCGTGATCAGCACCGGCCCGCTCAGCCGCAGCACCCCGAGGACGGTCTGGGGCAGCTACCCGCGCGGCACCCGGATCGGGCCGGTGGAGACCGGCGCCGGCGCGTCGTTCGAGTTCGCCGGCGCCGTGTTCGAGGTCGACGACGAGTACGTGCCGGTCGTGAACGCGGCCGACGCCGAGATCTTCGACCGGGACAGCCTGCCCCGCGACCCGCTCCCCGACCTCTAGGACGTCGCCGGCTCGGTGGCCGCCGCGGGCGCCGGGCGCGGCGTCGACGGGTTGCGCAGGAACAGCGCCATCACCGGGACCAGGTACGCCGCCCACATGACCAGCTGCAGCCAGGTGATCTGCGGGGTGACGTTCAGGACGCCCTGGAACACCGTCTGCATCCAGTCGCCCGCGGTGCCGAACTTGGCGAAGAACAGGTGCGGCTCCAGCGCGACGGCGTTCAGGCCGGGGAAGACCTCGGCCTCCTGGAGGTCGTGGAAGCCGTAGCCGAACACGCCCGCGGCGACGACGATGAGCGCGGCGCCCGTCCAGGTGAAGAACCGCCGCAGGTTGATCTTCAGGCCGCCGCGGTAGAGCAGGTAGCCGAGCGCGATCGCGACGGCGAGGCCGAGCACCGCGCCGATGATCGGCTGGGTGGAGCCCTCGGAGGAGTTGGAGATGTTCGTCCACAGGAACAGGGCGGTCTCCAGGCCCTCGCGCCCCACGGCGAGGAACGCGACGGCGGCGAGCGCGAGCGGCCCGATGTCCAGCGCGCCCTCCAGCTTTCCCTCCAGCTCCGCCTTCATGAACCGGGCGGTCTTGCGCATCCAGAAGACCATCCAGGTGACGAGCCCCACCGCGACGATCGACAGGATGCCGCCGAACAGCTCCTGCGTCTTGAACTGCATCTCCGAGGACGCGGCGGTCAGCGCGATGCCGAAGGCGAACGCCAGCGCGACGGCGGCGCCGATCCCCGCCCACACGGGGAGCAGGGCCCGGCGGTTGCCGGTCTTCACCAGATAGGCGATCAGGATGCTCACGACCAGTGCGGCCTCGAGCCCCTCGCGCAGTCCGATGAGGAAGTTGCCCAGTAGCATCGCCGCGCTCCTCCGGAAGGCCCAGGTCTTTTAGGCAAAGCTAACCTAAGCCAGTTTGCTCCCGCGCGCCCGCCCCCGGCAAGGGGCCGGGGGTGTGGCTCAGAGCTCTCCTTTGGTCTCCAGCCGGAGGAACGCCTTGGCGATCGGCTGGGCGGTCAGCTCGACCTGCCAGCTCCGGGCGCCGAGGTCGCGGAGCGCGGCGCCGATCGCCGACGGCGACGACTCCGCGGGCGGTGTCCACGCCAGCCGCCGGATGGAGTCCGGCTGGACGAGGTTCTCCGACGGCATCGAGTGCTCGTCGGCGAGCGCGGCGACGACCGCGCGGGCGGCGGTGAGCCGCTTGGCGGCCTCCGGGTCGCGGTCGGCCCAGCGGTGCGCGGGCGGCGGCCCGTCGCCGGGGAGGTTCGACTCCGGCAGCGCCCGGTCCGGCAGCTCGCGGGCGCGGGCGACGGCGCGCAGCCACGCCGACTGGTGCCGGCGGGCGCCGCGCCCCCGCATGGTCGGCAGGGCCTGCAGCTCGGCGGGGGTCTTCGGCGCCTGCTGCGCCAGCTCGATGATCGCGGCGTCCTGCAGCACCCGGCCGGGGGACAGGTCGCGCTCCTGGGCGATCTTGTCGCGGGCCGTCCACACCTCGCGGACGGTGGCGAGCGCCCGCCGGTTGCGCACCCGGTGGATGCCGGACGTGCGGCGCCACGGGTCGGGGCGCGGCGGCTTCGGCGGCGTCGCGAGGATCGCGGCGAACTCCTCCAGCGCCCACTCCAGCTTGCCCGCGGCGGTCAGCTCCTCCTGCAGGGCGTCGCGCAGCTCGACCAGCAGCTCGACGTCGAGCGCGGCGTAGCGGAGCCAGTCCTCGGGGAGGGGGCGGGTGGACCAGTCGGCCGCCGAGTAGCCCTTCTCCAGCACGAAGCCGAGCACGTTCTCGACCATGGAGCCGAGCCCGACCCGCGGGTAGCCGAGCAGCCGCCCGGCCAGCTCGGTGTCGAACAGCCGGCGCGGGACGAGCCCGACCTCGGCCAGGCACGGCAGGTCCTGGTTGGCGGCGTGCAGCACCAGCTCGGCGTCGGCGAGCGCCGCGTCGAGCCCGGACAGGTCGGGGCAGCCGATCGGGTCGATCAGCGCCGTGCCGGCGCCCGCGCGGCGCAGCTGGATCAGATACGCGCGCTGCCCGTACCGGTAGCCGGAGGCCCGCTCGGCGTCGACCGCCACCGGACCGGTGCCCGCGGCGAACGCCGCGATGACGCGCTCGAGCCCGGCGGCCGTCGCGACCACCGGCGGGACGCCCTCGCGCGGTTCCAGCAGGGGGACGGCCGGGGGACCGGTGTCGTCCTCCGTGCGCTGCAGGCCCCGCCCCGCCCCGGCCTGCTCGGGAACGGTCCCGGGCCGCTGATCTACGGCCGTCTCCTCCGCACCGGACTCCCCTTGGGGGCCGGTGGCGCGCGTTTCGGACACTCCCACTGCTTCCGTGTTCTCCCCCGCCGCCTGCTCGATGCCGGATCCGATTCCGGACGCTGTGCTCACGCCCCCTACCGTACGTCTTTCAACCGCCTGGACCGCCCCGCCGTCAACCCCCTCCGCCGCCGGGCCGGTCGGGCAGCGCGGCGACTCCGGACGGCGGCAGCCCGGCCGTGGTGCACATCACCTCGCACCATGCCGCGACATGGCCGGCGAGGTCGTCGCCGGTCGGCGACCACGAGGCGCGCAGCTCCAGTTCGGTGGTGGACGGCTCGCCCTGCTTGTCGCCGAAGCTCTCCGACACCGCGCGGGTGATCGTCCCGGACACGTTCGCGTACCCGGCGGGCTCCAGCGCCTCGAGCAGCCAGTCCCAGGCGACGGAGCCGATCAGCTCGTCGGCGGCGATGTCGGGCTCCAGGTCGGCGCGGATGTAGGCGACGACGCGGAACCCGTTCGTCCAGCCGGATCTGCCCTCCGGGTCGTACAGGACGATGAGCCGCCCGGTGGCGACCTCGGTGTCGTCGTCGCGGTAGACGCTGCCGGACATGGCCGCCGCGTAGGGCGCGAGGCGCTGCGGGGCGGGCATGTCCTCCAGGTCGAGCTCCGGCCGGACGGCGGGGCCGTCGAGGAACGCGCGGAGCGTGTCGACGGCCCGCTGGAAGGCAGGTGGGTTCATGGATGGACCGGCCTGGTCGCGGGAAGGTGGCGGAGCGCCGCGGGGCGGCGCGGGACGGTGCTGCCGGGGCGGCGGCGCCCCGGCGCGCGCGGCGACGGGGGGACGCGGAGGGGAAACGGGCACGGCACAGGTGGTTTCGTCTCGGGGGCCGGGCCGGTCAGGCCACGGCCCGCGCGGTGGCGGCGCCGCCGGGCGCCCGGACGGTCGCGGGGGCGGTCGAGGGGACGGACGCGGGGACGGGGACGGGCGCGGCGCCGGTCGCGCGGGCCGGGCCGGAACCGGTCGCGCGGGGCGCGGCGGTCACCGGCGGCAGACCGACCAGGATGGCCGTGCCGCACTCGGTGCACGCCCGCTCGGGGCACTCCACGCCGTGCCCGTCGGGACACGGCGGCTGCTCGAACACGCGTTCATCACCGCAGGTGGAGCAGTACAAGGGGGAACCTCCCTCGGCTATGACACGCATCACGTTCGCACGCGCCGGTGACAGAATGCGGGACTTCGCTCGGCGTGTCCGGAAGTTCGTTTCGCCCCCGGGGCCCCTCCGGTGCCGTCCCACCTGCGTTCCATGGGACCATCACAACGTGACCGCTGACGCTGCCCGTTCGAACGACGACTCTGCGCGCACGCCCGCCGACGGCGCCCTCGCAGAGAGCCCCTTCCTGCTGGCCTGCCGGCGGCGGCCGGTGCCGCACACGCCCGTGTGGTTCATGCGGCAGGCGGGCCGCTCCCTGCCGGAGTACCTGCGGGTGCGCGAGGGCGTCCCGATGCTGGAGTCCTGCACCCGCCCCGACATGATCGTGGAGATCACGATGCAGCCCGTGCGCCGCTACGCGGTGGACGCGGCGATCTTCTTCAGCGACATCATGGTGCCGCTGAAGGCGATCGGCGTCGACCTCGACATCAAGCCGGGCGTCGGGCCGGTCATCGCCGACCCCGTCCGGTCGGCGGCCGACCTCGACCTGCTGCGCCCCCTCACCCCGGACGACGTCCCGTACGTGTCCGAGGCCGTGCGGGGCCTGGTCGGCGAGCTGGGCGCGACGCCGCTGATCGGGTTCGCGGGCGGCCCGTTCACGCTCGCCTCGTACCTGATCGAGGGCGGGCCGTCCAAGAACCACGAGCGCACCAAGGCCATGATGTACGGCGAGCCGGAGCTGTGGGGCCGCCTCATGGACCGCCTCGCCGACCTCACGATCGCGTTCCTGAAGATCCAGGTCGCGGCCGGGGCGAGCGCCGTGCAGGTGTTCGACTCGTGGGTCGGCGCGGTCGCCGCGCAGGACTACCGCGAGTCGGTGCTCCCGTACACCCGCCGCATCTTCGCCGAGGTCGAGCCGCTCGGCGTGCCGCGCATCCACTTCGGCGTCGGGACGGGCGAGCTGCTCGGCCCGATGGGCGAGGCCGGTGCCGACGTCGTCGGCGTCGACTGGCGCGTCCCGCTGGACGAGGCCGTCAGCCGGGTCGAGCCCGGCAAGGCCCTGCAGGGCAACCTCGACCCGGCGATCCTGTTCGCGCCGTGGGAGACGGTGGAGCGCCGCGCCCGCGACGTCCTCGCCCGGGGCCGCACCGCCGAGGGGCACATCTTCAACCTGGGCCACGGCGTCCTTCCGTCCACCGACCCGGACATGCTGGCCCGCCTCGCGGACCTCGTCCACGAGGCGAGCAGCGAAGACCGGGCCTAGGCGGGCGGGGGCGGCGGCTGCTGCGACGCGCCGGGGGCGGCGGCGGCCCTTTCCGGGGCGGGCTGCGGCGCGGGCACCGCGGGCGGCACGGGCCGCCGGCGGCCTCCGAACAGCCCGCCGAACCGGGCGCGCAGCCGGTGCCGCAGCAGGTACAGCGGCACGCCGATCACGGCGGCGGCGAGCAGGAACGGCAGCAGCCAGCCGAGGACGAGGGCGAGGCCGCCGACGAACGCGACGAACGCGTCCCAGCCGTTCTGCAGGCCGCCGACGAAGCCGCCGCGCTCGTCGTCGTCCTTCTTCGGCGCGGTGGCCTTGGTGACCAGCGTCAGCGTCACGGTCGCGTACTGGGTGCGGTGCTTGAGCGTGTTCAGCCGGGCCTGCAGCGCCTCCAGGTCGGCCTCGCGCTGGGCGATCTCCTGCTCGACCTGGATGACCTCGCCGACGGAGTTCGCGCGGCCGAGCAGCTTGCGGAACGACTCCAGGGCGGCCTTCGCCGACCGGACGCGGGCGTCGACGTCGGCGACCTCGCCGGTGACGTCCTCGGCCTCCTGGGAGAGCGAGATCCGGGTGCCGAGCTGCGTGCCGAGCCGGTTCAGCACGTCGGAGTAGCGGTCGGCGGGGACCTTCAGCGTGATCTGCGAGTGGGGCGGCTCGCTCGAACTGGACTCCTGCTCGACGTAGCCGCCGGCCGACTCCGCCATCTGCTTGGCCTTGGCGGCGGCGTCCTCCACGTCGCCGGCGCGGACCCGCAGGCGCGCCGAGTGCACGACCTCCCGCCCGGTCGGCAGCGGCGCCCGCGCGCCCTTCGCGGTCCCCTGGCGGCCGGTGCTCCCCGCGGTGCCGTTCTCGGCCCGGGACGGCGCCGCGGGGGCCGCCGCGCCGCCCCGGTCCACGGCCTCCGACGTACCGGACGAGTCGCCGCCCCCGCATGCGGCCAGGACCCCGGCCAGCAGCAGGACGACCAGCGCACATGTGACGTTCCTGACGTTCCGCATGGCGCTTGGACGAGGTGGCGCAGATCACCGTTCCGGCGGGCGAATCACGATCAGGCCACGAAGGGGCGGCACGGAGGCGGTGGGGAGGTGGCGAGAAGGCGGCGCGGTGCGGCGCGGCCACGGCCCGTCCCCCGTGCGGGCCGTGACCGCGCCGCGCCGACCGGCCGGCGGGCCGCGTCAGCCGTCGGTGAGGACGACGGGACCGCCGATGTTCACCGACCCGAGCGTCCAGAGGGCGCCGGTGCCGGGGACGACCGCGAGGGCGGTCGCCCAGATGTTGCTGCGGTTCGGCACGGCGGTGGTCGGGACCCGCTCCCACGTCCCGCCGCTGTAGCGGAGCAGGCCGGGCTTGGCGGGCTCGTCGAGCAGGTGCCCGAGCGCCCACAGCGTCCCGTCCTCGCCCTTGACGATCCTGTTGAGCGCGTTGAAGCCGGGCGGCGGCGTGACGCTGCTCCAGGCGGTGCCGTCCCAGTGCACCAGGATGGGCGCGGCCGGGGACGCGGCGTAGTTGGTGCCGACGGCCCAGGCTTCGGTGGGGGAGACGGCCACCATGTCGGTGATGCCGTGGATGCCGTCGTTCGGCTGGTTCACCGGGACCTGAGTCCAGGACCGCCCGTCCCAGTGGTGCGCCTCAAGCGTCCGGTCGTACGGGCCGGGGGTGCTCAGGACCCAGATGTCGTCGTCGGCCCGGATGGTGAACTGGCGCAGGGAGACGTCCGGGAGCGTGGTGATGTGCGTCCACGTGGCGCCCGTCCGGCGGTAGATCCCGCTGTCCACGGTCACCCAGACCCCGTCCGTGCGCGCGTCGACGGTCAGGGTCTTGGACGCGGACGGCAGGGCCACCTCCTCGAACCGCGAGCCGGTGAAGTGGCCCAGGTAGGGGCCGCGCGTCCCGGCGGTCCCGTCGCCGGCCCTGGTGCCGCCGATCCACACGTCCTCCGGGCCGACGGCGTCGACGTCGGAGACCGAGGCGCGGCTGGACAGGTTCTGCAGCTCGTACTCGACCCAGCGCCCGTTCTGCCAGCGCCGCACGACGGGGTTGCCGGGGATCGTCTGCCCGGTCCCGGGGATGGGGCCGGGGATGACGATCTCCCCCTGGAGCCCGCTGATCCAGACGCTGTCGGGCGAGGCGGCGTCGACGTCGTAGAGGTAGTTGTTCGGCCAGAAGAACGGCAGGGAGACCGGTCTGAAGTCGCCGCGGGTCGCGGCGGCCGCCGGGGACGCGAGCCCGGCGGCCAGCAGGAGGGCCGCGGCGGCGGCCAGTGGAGCCTTCCAGGAGATCATGCGTGCCAGTATCCACTGGCAGAGTGTTCGAGATCTTGTCACTTCTCCGATAAAAAGGGCGTCCGGCGGCGGTCCGCGAACCGGCGGTGTGACACGCGCCGCTCCGGCCGCCCCGGTGCGCGATCCGGCGGACCGTCTGGAAGGCTGGAGCCATGACCACGTCCCATGCCGTTGTCGTCGGGGGCGGCATCGCGGGCCTCGCCGCCGCCCGGATGCTCGCCCGGGACGGCGTGCGGGTGACCGTGCTCGAGGGCTCCCCCCAGATCGGCGGCAAGCTGCGCGTCAGCGAGATCGCCGGCGTCCCGGTCGACGAGGGCGCCGAGTCGATGCTGGCCCGCCGCCCCGAGGGCCTCGACCTCGTGCGCGGCCTCGGCCGCGCCGCCGACCTGGTGAACCCCGGCACCGCCTCCTCGGCCATCCTCAGCCGGGGCGCGCTGCGCCGCCTCCCGTCCGGGCAGGTCATGGGCGTCCCGTCCGACCTGCGCGCGCTGGCCGCCTCCCAGGTGCTGTCGCCGGCCGGGCTCGCGCGCGTCCCGCTCGACCTCGTGCTGCCGGAGACGCCGCGCGGCGGGGACGTGTCCGTCGCCGCCTACATCGGCGCCCGCGTCGGCCGCGAGGTCGTCGACCGGCTCGTCGAGCCGCTCCTCGGCGGCGTGTACGCGGGCCGGGCCGAGCTGCTGTCGTTCGAGGCGACGCTGCCCGCCGTCGCCGCCGCCGCGCGCGGGCACCGGTCGCTGATCAGCGCCGTCCAGGGCATGCGGAAGGCCGCGCCCGCGGACGCCGGCCCGGTGTTCGCCACGCTGCCGGACGGCCTCGGCACGCTCCCGCACCTGGTCGCCGACGACATCACCGCCGCCGGCGGGACGGTCCGCACCGGCGCGACGGTGCGCGAGCTGCGCCGCCGCGAGGACGGCTGGCGGCTCACTATCGGCCCCACCCGCGACCCCGAGTACCTGGACGCCGACGCCGTGGTGGTCGCGGTCCCGGCCGCGCCCGCGGCCCGGCTCCTGGAGCCGGACGTGCCCGCCGCCGCGCGCGAGCTCGCCGGCATCGAGTACGCCAGCATGGCGATCATCACGCTGGCCTACCGCCCCACCGCGTTCCCGCGGCTGCCGAAGGGCAGCGGCTACCTCGTCCCGGCCGTGGAGAGCGACCCCGAGCGCGGCGGCCGGGGCGTCAAGGCCGTCACGTTCAGCTCGGTAAAATGGCCCCACCTGCGCGAGCGCGACCCCGGCGTCATCGCGGTGCGCTGCTCCGTCGGGCGGCTCGGCGAGGAGCGCACGCTCCAGCGGAGCGACGAGGAGCTGGCCGCCACCGCCATGGCCGAGCTCGCCGCGACGTGCGGCGTCACCGAGCTGCCCGCCGAGAGCCGGGTGACCCGGTGGGGCGGCGGCCTCCCGCAGTACAACGTGGGCCACGCCGACCGCGTGGCCAAGGTCCGGGCCGCGGTCGCCGGGACGCCGGGGCTGGCCGTCGCCGGCGCCGCCTACGACGGGCTCGGCATCCCCGCGTGCATCGCCTCGGCGCGCGCGGCGGCGACCCGGGTGCTGGACCATCTGCGCAGTCGAGAAGGAGTGGAACATGGCCGATCAGGCGGGCAAGCCGAAGGCACGCGAACTCAATAACGTCATCCGCTACACGATGTGGTCGGTCTTCCGGGTCGCGAAGCCCGGCACGCTCGGCGAGCAGGACGCCGCCGAGGTGCAGGACCTGCTCGACCAGGCCGCGCAGAAGGACGTCACCACCCGCGGCGCCTACGACGTCGCCGGGCTGCGCGCGGACGCCGACTACATGTTCTGGTGGCACGCGCCGACGTCCGACGACCTCCAGGAGGTCTACACCCGGTTCCGCCGGACGGCGCTGGGCCGCGCTAGTGAGCCGGTCTGGTCGCAGATGGCGCTGCACCGCCCGGCGGAGTTCAACAAGAGCCACATCCCCGCGTTCCTCGCCGACGAGGAGCCGCGGAACTACGTGTGCGTGTACCCGTTCGTGCGGTCCTACGAGTGGTACCTGCTGCCGGACGACGAGCGCCGCGCGATGCTCGCCGAGCACGGCAAGATGGCGCGCGACTACCCCGACGTCCGGGCCAACACGGTCGCGGCGTTCGCGCTCGGCGACTACGAGTGGATGCTGGCGTTCGAGGCCGACGAGCTGCACCGCATCGTCGACCTGATGCGCCACCTGCGCGGCGCGAAGGCGCGGCTGCACACCCGCCTGGAGATCCCGTTCTACACCGGGCGCCGCAAGCCGGTCGCCGAACTGGTCGCCGGCCTGGCCTGATCCGGCCCGAGGGCGGGCCCCGCCGTACCCGAGGCACCGTGAGGGCCCGCCGACCGGAGGCCGCTAGAAGTCCGAGCCGCCGCCGAGCCCGCCGTCGTACTGCCGGTCGGACAGGCCGCTGGCCTCGAGGTCGCGGTGGCCGCGCCACCGGCGGCGGCCGAACGCGACCGGCTCCGGGTCGGCGGACTCCAGCACCTCCCGCATCCAGGCGTCCTCGAGACCGGCGGGGCCGTGCAGGGCGAGCAGCTCCGGCGGGGTCTCGACGGGCTCCTCGGCGAGCTGCAGGCGCAGCGCCCGGCCCTGCCGGGTCGGGCGGCGCCGCCGCCGGCCGCGCATCAGCCCCGTCTCGCGCATGGCCTCGCCGATGGCGTCCACCTCCGGCGACGCGGCGACCGCCGCGATCACCTGCCCGAGCGGGCGCCCGGCGCCGGGGATCTCGTCGAGCACCGCCGCCTGGACCGGGTCGGCGTCGCCGTCGCGCCGCAGCACCTCCACCCGGTGCGTCCCGCGGAAGATCCGGATGCGGTGCCGGTCCCGCAGCAGGAGCACGGCGACCTGGGCGACCCGGGTCGGCCCTCCGCAGAGGATGGCTGTCGTGTAGTGGTCGAACTCGTCCATGCGACGTCCCAGTGCGGGGGAGGGGGGTGAGCGGCCCGCTACTCGGCGGGTTCGAGGGTCAGCGAGACCGAGTTGATGCAGTAGCGGTCGTCGGTGGGGGTGTCGTAGCCCTCACCGTGGAAGACGTGCCCGAGGTGGGAGTCGCACACCGCGCAGCGCACCTCGGTGCGGACCATGCCGAGCGAGCGGTCCTCGATCAGGGTGACCTTGTCGGACTCGGCCGGCTCGTAGAACGACGGCCAGCCGCAGTGGCTCTCGAACTTGGTCTCCGACCGGAACAGCTCCGTCCCGCAGGCGCGGCACCGGTACACGCCGACCGTCTTGGTGTCGGTGTACTCGCCGGTGAAGGGCTTCTCCGTGCCGGCCTCCCGCAGCACGCGGTACTCCTCGGGGCTGAGCTGCGCCCGCCACTCGTCCTCGCTCTTGCGGATCTTCTCCATGCCATCGACGGTACCCGGCGGGGACGTTCCGGAGGACTGTCGTACACGTGGGTTAACGTGCAGTCATGGCCTCGCCCTTCATCGAGATCCCGGTCGGGGATCGGCTCGTCAAGGTGACCAATCCCGACAAGGTGTACTTCCCGGAGCACGGCTACACCAAGCGGCAGCTGGTGGAGTACTACCTGGCCGTCGGCGACGGCATCCTGCGCGCGACCCGCGACCGCCCGACGACCCTGGAGCGGTGGCCGGCGGGGGTCTTCGAGGGCGCCAAGATGGCCACCCGCGAGGACTACGCGCGCGGCCAGGCCGGCATGGGCGCGGGCAAGTCCGACGCGTTCTACCAGAAGCGCATCCCCAAGGGCGCGCCCGACTGGGTGCGGACGGCGCGCATCGCCTTCCCCAGCGGGCGCTCCGCCGACGAGGTGTGCCCGACCGAGCCCGCCGTGATCGCCTGGGCGGCCAACCTCGGCACGCTGACGTTCCACCCGTGGCCCGTCCGCAAGGGCGACGTCGACCACCCCGACGAGCTGCGCATCGACCTCGACCCGCAGCCCGGCACCGACTTCTCCGACGCCGTCCGGGTGGCGCTCGGCCCGGCCCGCGAGCTGCTGGACGAGCTGGGCTACACCGGTTATGTCAAGACGTCCGGCAAGGCGGGCGTGCACATCTACGTCCGGATCGAGCCCCGCTGGACGTTCACCGAGGTCCGCCGCGCCGCGCTCGCCTTCGCCCGCGAGGTCGAGCGCCGCAGCCCTTCCGAGGTCACCACAAAATGGTGGAAAGAGGAAAGGGGCGAACAAATTTTCATCGATTTCAACCAGAATGCGCGTGACCGGACGATCGCCTCCGCCTACAGCGTCCGCCCGGCCCCGCACGCCCCGGTCTCGGCGCCGCTGACCTGGGACGAGCTGGCCGACGCCGACCCCCGCGACTTCACCATCGCGACGATGCCGGCCCGGTTCGCCGAGCTGGGCGACCTGCACGCCTCCATCGACGACGCGGCCTTCTCCCTCGACGGCCTCCTCGACCTCGCCGACCGCGACGAGAAGGACCACGGCCTCGGCGACATGCCGTATCCACCGAACTATCCCAAGATGCCCGGCGAGCCGAAGCGCGTGCAGCCCAGCAAGGACACCGATAATCGCGCGTGACCGGCGGGAATGCGCGGGGCCGCGCGATGATGGGAGCGGAGCATCCGGCTGATCGATCCGAAGGCGGCACCATGTCCTCGTTGAACGTCCGGTACCTCGGCGGCCCGACCGCGATCCTGGAGATCGGAGGTGTGCGGCTGCTGACGGACCCGACGTTCGACCCGCCCGGCGACCACCCCGTCGGCGACCGGGCGCTGACGAAGACCATCGGCGCCGTCGTCGGCCAGGACGAGGTGGGGCCGGTCGACGCGGTGCTGCTCTCCCACGACCAGCACCCCGACAACCTCGACGCCGGCGGCCGCGCCTACCTGGGCGGCGTCCCGCTGACCCTGACGACCGAGGCCGCCGCCGAGCGCCTCGGCGGCACCGCCCGCGCCCTGCCGAACTGGGCGCACACCGACCTGCCCCGCCCCGGCGGCGGGACCCTCCGCGTCACCGGCGTCCCCGCGCAGCACGGCCCGGACGGCACCGAGCACCTCACCGGCCCGGTCACCGGGTTCGTCCTGTCCGGGGAGGGGCTGCCGACCGTGTACGTCAGCGGCGACAACGCCTCCCTCGACGTCGTCCGCGCGATCGCCGACCGGTTCGCGCCGGTCGACGTCGCAGTGATCTTCGCGGGGGCGGTGCGGACGCCGCCGCTCGGCGACGCCTACCTGACGCTGACCAGCGACGGCGCCGCCGAGGCCGCCGCCATCCTCGGCGCCGCGAAGATCGTCCCACTGCACTTCGAGGGCTGGGCGCACTTCACCCAGGGCCGCGACACCCTCGCACCCGCGTTCGCCGGCGCCGGACTCGGCGACCGCCTCCACCTGCTCGACCAGGGCGGCGCCGTCGCGCTGTGACGGCCGTGTCCGTGACGGTGGTGTGCTGTGACGGCGGTGCGGCCCGCCGCCCGGCTCCCCGGGCGGCGGGCCGGGCCCGTCAGTAGAGCTCGCGCTCCTGGACGGGCAGGGTGACCTCCGCCGGTCCGCGCCAGGTCGCCGGCGGCTGCGGCGGGGCGACGAGGGCGGCCGGGTCGTCCTCGGCGGCGACCACGGGGATGCTGATCGAGCTGCCGCGCAGATCCACCGTGACCTGCGCTCCCGTGGGGGTCTCGGTGTTGTAGTCGGCGTCCGTCCCGGCGAGGACGAGCGCCAGGCGGTGGCCCTTCTTCAGCAGGTACTCCTGACTGAGCGTCTCCCAGCGGACGGTGTGGTACCTACCCGGCTCCAGCGGCTTCGGGCGGCTCAGCGAGTGGGCGTTCTGCGCGTCGAGCCAGCCGCGGGCGACCACGTTCACCGGGGACGTGACCGTCGTGACCTCGGTCTGCCTGTAGCAGGCGTCGTCGGCGGGCGTGCTCTCGCCGTGGCAGTCCTCGGTGCCGAGGGTCCGGATGCCGGAGCCCGCGCCGAGGTAGTTCACCCGGGTGTCCTCGCCGTAGTCGACGAGCAGCGCCGTGAGGTTGGCGGTGGGCTTGTCCAGCTTGATCCGGAGCCGGGCCTCGGGGGTGCCGGACAGGCGCCCGGTCCGCGGCAGGGGAGCGGACACGAACGCGGCCCGGTACGGCTGCGCGGCCGTCGGGTCGGCGACCATCGCGCTCTCGGAGAGGCCGTCGCCGCGCGGGCCGGGCGCGTCGGTGAACGCGGCGGTCGCGCCCTTGGCGGCCCGCTCCAGGCCGAGGACGCCGTTCGCGCCGGGCCGCAGCACGATGTCGCGGGCGTCGCGGGACGGCCAGTCCCGCTGGGTGATCCACTGGTCCGGGCCGATCTCGATGTCGGCGCGCGGCTCCCGCATGATCCCGTTGGGGATCTTCTGCAGCTCGTGGTCGAACCAGCGGTGCAGGGTCGTCACCCAGGCGTCGCGGCGGGTGTCGAACGGGTCGACGTGGCCGCGCTGCGAAAGCCACACCTTGCGCTGCACGCCGCGCCGCGCGAGGGCGTTCCACCACTCGGCGAACTGGTCGTCCTTGACGTTCAGGTCGTTGACGCCGTGGGCGGCGAAGATGCTCGCCCGGACGCGGGACGCGCGGGCGATCGTGCCGTCCCGGTAGTCGGCGGTCTTCCAGTAGGCGTTGTAGTTCCCGGTCGCGTCGTCCTCGCCCTCGTCGAGGCCGGCGTTGACCTCGGCGCACTTGGCGGGCGGGTCGGTGTCGACGTAGCTCGCGAGCCAGGGCTGCTCGTCCGTCCAGTACTTCACGCCGTTCATCCGGCTGTAGCCGTACCAGCTGCTGATCGCCGAGATCGGGACGATCGTCTCCAGCCCCTCGACGCCGGTCGCGGCGACGCCGTTGGCGAGCGTCCCGTCGTAGGACTTGCCGATCATGCCGGTGCGGCCGGTGGTCCAGGTGGCCTTGGCCGGGGTGCCATCCGCCTTGAACGCCTTGGCGCGGCCGTTGAGCCAGTCGACCACGGCCTTGCCGCCGAGGACGTCGGTGGGCCCGCCGCTGACCGGGCAGCCGTCGGAGCGGGTCGTCCCGACCATGTCCACGGCGAGGAACGCGTACCCGCGGGGGACGAAGTAGTTGTCGTAGTAGAGCGGGAACTTCACGGGGTTCCCGTCGGCGTCGTAGGTCTTCAGCTCGCTCTCGTTGCCGCGGCCCGCGTTGTCGTAGTACGGGCTCTCGTCCATGATCACCGGGACCTTGAGGCCGTGCTCGGTCTCCTTCGGCCGGATGATGTCGACGTTGACGCGGTCCTTCTTGCCGTCGCCGTCGCTGTCCACACTGGACTCGACGTACACGTGCTCGCGGATCGCGTCCTTGTAGGAGAAGACCGGCTGGGTCACGCCGTCCTTCACCACGATCTTGGGGGACGGCTGGGCCAGCGCCGCCGCGCCGCCGCCCGCGCCCGCGAGCGCCGCACTGGTCAGTACGGCCAGCGTCATCGTCCGCCGGGTCCGTCTCAGGGGTCGCCTGGCCAACCCGCACCTCCGGGAGCTGAGAAAACGATCTCTACGCAGCCACACGCTCCTCGCCGGGCGCGGCCGGGTAAAGGGCGCTGCGCGACGAACTCGGCCCGGATTTGGTCACCTCCTGCCCTTGCGTCCCCCGGGCTGGCCGAAACCGGGGTCTCGGTCCGTCCGAGACGGGGGAGGAGGATGCTCGGCGGTCCTCCGGGCATCCCCCTCCGCATGGGTTGGAGCTATCGGAAAGCAATACGGATGGGACCGTTCCGCATCAACCTGTCCAAGAAGGGCGTCGGGCACAGCGTCGGCGCGCGCGGCGCCCGCTACACGCGGTCGGCGGACGGGCGCCGCCAGGTGACGTTCCGGATCCCCGGGACGGGCCTGTCCTGGCGGCGCTCGCTCGGCCGCCGCCGCGACTAGCGCCCGGCGCGGTTCACCGCCGACAGGACGGCCTCCACCGACGCGGCCAGCACGGACGTGTCGCGCCCCGCGCCCCACACGACCGCGCCGCCGACCCGGCACTCGGCGTAGGCGACGGCCATGGCGTCGCTGCCCGCACCGGTGGACTGCTCGGTCAGGTGCAGGACGTCCACCTTGATCCCGGCGCCCGCCAGGGCGTCGGTGAGCGCGTCGATCGGCCCGTTGCCGGAGCCGGTGCGCTCGCGCTCGTCGCCGTCCACGCGGACGACGCCGGTGAAGTCGTGCCGCGCCGGGCCGGTGCCGGAGGTGCGCCAGCCGGCCACCGACACCGGGCCGTCCGGTTCGAGGTACTCGGCGCGGAACAGCTCCCACAGCTCGGCCGCCGTGACCTCCGCGCCGCTGCCGTCGGTCTCCCGCTGCACGACCCGGGAGAACTCGATCTGCAGGCGGCGCGGCAGGTCGAGCCCGTACCCGGTCCGCAGCAGGTAGGAGATGCCGCCCTTCCCGGACTGGCTGTTGACCCGGATGACCGCCTCGTACCCGCGGCCCACGTCGGCCGGGTCGATCGGCAGGTACGGGACGTCCCACGGCAGCCGCCCCGGCGGCACGCCCGCCTCCTCCGCGAGCCGGGCGTGCCGGGCCATGCCCTTGCCGATCGCGTCCTGGTGCGTCCCGGAGAACGCCGTGTAGACCAGGTCGCCCGCGTACGGGTGCCGCTCGTGGACGGGCAGCCGGTTGCAGAACTCGACCGTCCGGCGGATCTCGTCGATGTCGGAGAGGTCGATCCGCGGGTCGACGCCCTGCGCGTGCAGGTTCAGCGCGAGCGTGACCAGGTCGACGTTGCCCGTCCGCTCGCCGTTGCCGAACAGGCAGCCCTCGACCCGCTGCGCGCCCGCCAGCACCGCCAGCTCGGCGCAGGCGACGCCCGTCCCGCGGTCGTTGTGCGGATGGACCGACAGGATCACCGCGTCCCTGCGCGCCAGGTGCCGGTGCATGTACTCGATCTGGTCGGCGTACACGTTCGGGGTGGCGATCTCGACCGTGGCCGGCAGGTTCAGGACCACCGGCCGGTCGGGGGAGGCGTCCCACAGCGCGGTGACCGCGTCGCACACCTCCAGCGCGTAGTCCGGCTCGGTGAAGTTGAACGTCTCGGGGGAGAACTCGAACCGCACCCCCGGCCGGGCGAGCCGCGCCACGTCGGCGGCACCGTCCAGGATCAGCTGCTTCACCCCGTCCCGTCCGGTACCGAGCACGACGTCCCGCCATACCGGGCCCGTCGCCGTGTACAGATGGACGACCGCCCGGGGCAGCCCCTCGATGGACGCGAACGTCCGCTCGATCAGCTCCCTGCGGGCCGGCGTGAAGACCACGGGCGTCACATCGTCCGGGATGCCCGCCTCGGCCAGGTGCCGGACGAAGTCGAAGTCGGTCTGGCTGGCCGACGGGTAGCCGACCTCGATCTCCTTGAAGCCCATCGCCACGAACAGGTCGAACATCCGGCGCTTGCGCGCGGTGTCCATGGGTTCGGCCAGGGCCTGGTTGCCGTCCCGCAGGTCGACGGGCACCCACAGCGGCGCCTCCGCGACGCGCGCCGACGGCCAGGCGCGCTCGACCTCGGGCACGGGCGACGGCACCCGCTCGTGGACGGACCGGTAGCGGTGGAACGGCATGGAGCTGCCGCGCTGCGGATTCCAGAAGGGCCCGGCCACCGGGCCGGACGGGGTGCGCAGAGTCGGGAAGGTCATGGGGCGTTGTCCTCACGATCGCCGGGACGACCGGCAGCACCGGACCCCGCGGCGGGGTGCCGGTCGGATCAGGCCCCGCCGCGGCGACCGAGGAGAAGCACCCGCCACGACATGACCGCCACCCAACCACACCTCAGCTCCTCAGACAAGCTGAGCGGACGGTATCCTGACCGCCCGCCCACCCGAAGGAACCCGCATGCCACTCGCCCGGCTCCGGCCCAGCCCGCTCGTCGAGCAGGCCGCCCAGCGCCTCCGCGACCAGATCGCGGACGGCTCCTGGCCGGTCGGGACGAAGCTGCCCGGCGAGACGACGCTCGCGAAGGAGCTCGGCGTCGGCCGCTCCACCGTCCGCGAGGCCCTGCGCGCCCTCGCCGGCGCCGGCCTCGTCCAGGCCCGCCAGGGTGCCGGCGTATTCGTCATCGCGGCCGAGCCGGACGAGGACTGGCCCGCCCGGCTGCGCCGCGCCTCCGTCGCCGACGTCTACGAGATCCGCATGATGCTGGAGGTCCGCGCCGCCGAACTGGCCGCCGAGCGCCGCACCGGCGCCGACCTCACCGCCCTCGACACGGCCCTCGCCGCCCGCGACGCGGCCTTCGCCGGCCCCTCCACCGAGGCGTTCATCGACGCCGACATCGCCCTGCACACCGCCGTCGTGGGCGCCGCGCACAACCCGGTCCTCGCCGACCTGTTCGCCGAGTTCGTCCCCGTCCTGCGCGACGGCCTCCTCGACCTGGCGGCCCTGGTCGACGTCCGCGCCTCCGACACCGCCCACGGCCGCGCCGCCCACGCCGCCCTGGTCGACGCCGTCCGCGCCGGCGACCCCGCGGCCGCCGGCGAGATCATCAAGACCGAGCTCGCCCAGACCCTCCGGGCCCTACTCCAGAGCGGCTAGGAGGGGCGGGAGGTCGTTGTCGTGGACGATCGTCAGGCGGCGGGTGGCCCTGGTCAGGGCGACGTAGAGGTCCTGGCCGCCCTTCGGTGACTCGGTGACGATGCCGGCCGGGTCGACGACGACGACGGAGTCGAACTCCAGGCCCTTGGCCTCCTCGGCGGTGAGGACGACGACCGGGGAGTCGAGGGCCTCGGGGGTGGCGCCGACGGCGGCGTCCGGGAGGGCCTCCAGGACTTCGGCGTGGCGGGCGCCGGAGGCGATGACGGCGAGGCGGCCCTCGGCGGACGCGTCGTCGGTGACCAGGGACAGCTCCGCGGCGACGAGGGACGGCAGCTCCGCGACCGGGAGCGCGAGCGCGGCGGGCGGCGGGCCGTCGTCGCGGACGGGCTCGGGCGGCGTCTGGCCCGGATCGACGGCGGCGAGGACGCCGGCCGCCACCCGCATGATCGCGGCCGGGGTCCGGTAGTTGACGAGGAGGCGCTGCTCCCGCCAGCGGCCCGGCACGTAGCGGTCGAGCATCTGGCCCCAGGTGGTGGCGCCGGCGGCGCTGCCGGTCTGGGCGATGTCGCCGACGACGGTGAGGGAGCGGGTCGGGACGCGGCGCATCACGGTGCGCCAGGCCATCTCGGAGAGCTCCTGCGCCTCGTCGACGATCACGTGGCCGTAGGCCCACTGGCGGTCGGCGAGGGCGCGCTGCGCGGTGGTGAGGGGCGGGCCGCCGTCGTGGTGGCGGTCGGCCAGCTCGCTCGCGGAGATCACGTCGCGGGCCGAGAGCAGGTCCGTGGTGCCGGCGGACTCGATGACCTCGCGCGCGTAGCGCTCCTCCTCGGCCCGCGCGGCGGCCGCCGCGCGCTCCCGGGCCCGGTCGGCGGAGTCGTCCTTGCCCAGGTACTCGGCGGCCTCGTCGAGGAGGGGGACGTCGGAGACGGTCCAGGGCGAGCCGGCCGGACGGTGCAGAGCCGCGCAGTCCATGCCGACCTGGGCGCCGACGCGGGCGAGGGCGCCGGGGTCGGCGTAGAGGTCGGTCAGGAGACGCTGCGGGGTCAGCTCGGGCCAGAGCTCGTGGAGGGCCCTCTTGACGGCCGGGTTCTGCCAGAGCTCCTCCTTGGCGAGGCGGAGGTCCGTCTCGTCCAGGAGGGGTTCGTCTTCGGCCTCGTCGATGAGTTCCTGGAGCCAGCCGGGCATGCCGCCGGCCTTCGCCATCTCCTCCAGGGGCTCGTCCATGAGGCGGTCGTACTGCTCGGCCCGGTTGACGGCGAGCGCCTCCAGCATGTCGTGGACGAAGCGCCGCCGCTGGATGTTGTGCGGGTGGCGCAGCGCGCGGGCCCGGTCGCGGATCTGCTCGCACTTCTCGGCGTCCACGACGACGGTGAAGTCGTCGATGTCGAGGCGGAGGCCGCCGGCGGGCACGCGCTGCCGGTCGTGGACGGCGGCCCGGACGAAGTCGGCCATGCGGTGGTCGCCCTTGATGACGGCGACTTCGGGGGTGTCCCTGGCCGTCGCCTTGACGCCGGGGTAGAGCTCGCCGACCGTGGCCAGGGCGACGTCGGTCTCGCCCAGGCCGGGCAGCACCTGCTCGATGTAGCGGAGGAACGTGGCGTTCGGGCCGACGACGAGCACTCCCCGCCGTTCGAGGACGTCCCGGTGCGTGTAGAGCAGGTACGCGGCGCGGTGCAGGGCGGCGACCGTCTTGCCGGTGCCGGGGCCGCCCTGGACGACGAGCACGCCGTGCAGGCCCGAGCGGATGACCTGGTCCTGCTCCTCCTGGATGGTCGCGACCACGTCGCTCATCCGGCCCGTCCGGCCGCGGCGCAGGGTGGCCAGCAGCGCGGCCTCGCCGACGACGGCGCGCCGCTCCGGCTCGGCCAGCCCCTCCAGGTCGAAGACCTCGTCGTCCAGCCGGACGACCTCACGCCGCCGCAGGTGCAGGTGGCGGCGGCGCGCGAGGGTGCCGGGGGCGCCCGGCGTGGCGGTGTAGAACGGCCGCGCCGCGGGGGCGCGCCAGTCGATCAGGAGGGGCTCGTGGTCGGCGTCGCGGAGCCCGATCCGGCCGATGTAGAACGTGTCGCCGGGGCCGTCGGCGCCGCCCCGGTGGTCGATCCGGCCGAAGCACAGGGCGTTCTCGACCGCGTTCAGCCGTGCGAGGCGGCGGGCCGCCTCGTCGGTCGCGACGGCGCTCTCCACCCGCGCCTGGAACGCGGCGCCGCCGCCCGCCCCCGGCCCGTCGCGCAGCGCGGCCTCGGCCTTCGCCCGCTCGGCGTCGAGCCGCGCGTAGATCCGGGACACCCGCGCCTGCTCCGCGCGCAGCGGCGCGGCGGTCTCGCGTTCGGCATTCTCGCGGTCGGGGTTGACAGCGTCCGCTTGACGGAGTCCCATGCTTCGACTACACTCCTATACATAGGGTGAGGTTTGTTGTGCGCAATTCGTAAGTCGCCAGCCTAGCATCCTTTCCTGCCCGCCGGATGATCTTCTGGCCCCGGTCAAAAGATCGTCTTTGTTGGGACGGGCGTCATCCGCACGGTGCCCCGCGGTCACCGATCTTCGTGAGGCTGTCCGGCGATCACTGCCGGACCCCTCCGAAAGGTCGCTCCTCCATGGCCGACTCCGCGCACCCGCTGAACCGGAGAACCTTCCTGGTCGCCGGTGGTCTCGCCACCGCCACCGCCGCCGCCGGCCCGCTCGTCCCGGGCACCGCGCACGCCGCCGCCCCGCGCCCGCGCACCCTGCCCGGCGACCCGTTCACCCTCGGCGTCGCGTCCGGCGACCCCGACGCCGACGGGTTCGTCCTGTGGACCCGGCTCGCCCTGAACCCCCTCGCCGAGGACGGCCTCGGCGGCATGCCCTCGCGCACCGTCCCCGTCCGCTGGGAGGTCGCGACCGACGAGCGCTTCCGCCGCGTCGTGCGGCGCGGCACCGCCGCCGCCCGGCCCGAGGCCGCGCACTCCGTGCACGTCGAGCTGAACGGCCTGCGCCCCGGCCGCGACTACTGGTACCGGTTCCGCACCGGCGCGCACGTCTCCCCGGCCGGCCGGACCCGCACCGCCCCGCACCCCGCGACCTACGGGCCCGCGCTCGCGATGGCGTTCGTCTCCTGCAGCCAGTTCGAGCACGGCTACTTCACCGCCTACCGGCGGCTCGCCGAGGAGCACCCCGACATCGTCCTCCACCTGGGCGACTACCAGTACGAGTACAAGAAGGGCGTCTACAACATCCCTGGCGGCAACGTCCGCGACCACGAGGGCCCCGAGACGGTCACCCTCGCGGACTACCGGCTGCGGCACGCCCAGTACAAGTCCGACCGCGACCTCCAGGCCGCGCACGAGGCCGCGCCGTGGCTGGTCGTGTTCGACGACCACGAGGTCGAGAACAACTGGGCCGACGACATCCCCGAGGCGAACTCCGACACCCCGTCCTACGAGGCCTTCCGCGCCCGCCGCGCCGCCGCTTTCAAGGCGTACTACGAGAACATGCCGCTGCGCCGCACGTCCGTCCCGAAGGGGCCGGACATCCAGATCTACCGGCGCGTCCAGTGGGGCCGGCTCGCCACGTTCCACATGCTCGACACCCGCCAGTTCCGCGACGACCAGGGCTGCGGCGACGGCTACAAGGACTGCCCCGAGGCCACCGACCCGAAGCGCTCCATCACGGGGGACCGGCAGGAGGCGTGGCTGCTGGACGGCTTCCGCCGCTCCCGCGCGCGCTGGGACGTCCTGGGGCAGCAGGTGTTCTTCGCGCAGCGCGACAACACCGAAGGGCCCGTCAAGAAGACCTCGATGGACTCCTGGGACGGCTACGTCGCCTCCCGCGACCGCATCACCAGGGGATGGCTGGACGCGAAGGTGCGCAACCCCGTCGTGCTCACCGGCGACGTCCACGCGCACTGGGCCGGCGACCTGAAGGCCGACTACGACGACCCCGGCTCGAAGACCGTGGGCTCGGAGCTGGTGTGCACGTCCATCACCAGCACCGGCGACGGCAAGGACTCCGACCCCGCCGACCACCCTTTCCTCAAGATCAACCCGCATCTGCGCTTCTACAACAACCAGCGCGGCTACGTGATGACGACGATCGGCAAGGAGGAGATGAAGGCCGACTTCAAGACGCTGCCGACCGTCCGCACGCCGGGCGCCGGGATCTCCACCAAGGCGACGTTCGTCATCGAGGACCGCGTCCCCGGCGTCAATCAGACCTACCTGCGGCCCTTCGCGTCGCCGAAGGCCGCGGCGCAGCCCGACGGCGAGCTGATCGAGCAGACCGTCGCCAACGAGACCCAGCCCTGACCTCCGCCGCCGCCCCGGGACGCGCCCGCCGGCGCGTCCCGGGGCGGCGCGCGCTCAGCGGTCGACGCGCGGGCTCGTCGCCGGGCCGGAGAGGATGTCGGCCAGGTCGTAGGCGACCGGTACCTCGAGCTGCTCGTACGTGCACGACTCGGGCGTGCGGTCGGGGCGCCAGTTGCGGAACCGGGCGGTGTGCCGGAACCGGTCGCCCTCCATCGCCTCGTACGCGACCTCCACCACCAGCTCGGGACGCAGCGCCACCCAGCTCAGGTCCTTCTTGCCCGTCCAGCGGGAGACGGCGCCGGGCATCCGGTCGGCCGTCGCCTCGCTCTGGCGCGCCCACTCGCCCCACGGGTGGGCGGAGAGGTCCTCCAACCGGTAGGGCTGCAGCTCCTCGACCAGCTCGGCGCGCCGCTTCATCGTGAAGGACGCGGCGACCCCGACGTGCTGGAGCTTGCCCGCGGAGTTGTAGAGCCCGAGCAGCAGCGACCCCACGATCGGCCCCGACTTGTGCCAGCGGAAGCCCGCCACCACGCAGTCGGCGGTCCGCTCGTGCTTGACCTTGAACAGGACGCGCTTGTCGGGCTCGTACACGGTGTCGCGCGGCTTGGCGATGACGCCGTCCAGCCCGGCGCCCTCGAACTCGTCGAACCAGCGCAGCGCCAGCTCGTAGGAGTCGGACGCCGGCGTGACGTGGATCGGCGCCTTCACCCCCGCGAGCGTCTCGGTGAGCCGCCGGCGGCGCTCGCCGAGCGGCACCTCGAGCAGCGACTCGCCGCCGAGCGCCAGCAGGTCGAACGCCACGAACGACGCGGGCGTCTCCTCCGCCAGCAGCGTGATCCGCGACGCGGCCGGGTGGATGCGCTGCTGGAGCGCGTCGAAGTCGAGGCGCGTCCCCCTCGGCAGCACGATCTCGCCGTCCACCACGCACCGTGCGGGCAGTTCGCGCTTCACCGCCTCGACGAGCTCGGGGAAGTAGCGGGTGAGCGGCTTCTCGCCGCGGCTGGACAGCTCCACCTCGTCGCCGTCGCGGAAGACGATGCAGCGGAAGCCATCCCATTTCGGCTCGTACAGCAGGTCGCCCTTGGGCATGGTCTTGACCGCCTTGGCCAGCATCGGCGGCAGCGGCGGGCTGATCGGCAGGTCCATGCCCCCATCCTGCGCCACGGCACCGACAGAACGACAGCCCGGGGGTGTTCGGTAACGTGCAGGTCATGCGCCGTTTGCTGCCGGAGCCCGCCGCCGGCGTCGACCCGTACGAGAGCTACGGCGACCTTCCCGGGCTGCGGCTCGGCATGGTCGTGAGCGTGGACGGGTCCGCCACCGACGCCGAGGGCTGGACGGACGGTCTCGGCGGCGACGCCGACTTCCGCGTCCTCCGGAGCCTGCGGGCGCTGGCCGACGCGATCCTCGTGGGCGCCGGCACCGTCCGGACGGGACGCCTCGGCCCCGCCCGCCTACGCCACGATCTGCGCGCGCGCCGCGGTCGGCCACCCGCGCCCATCGTCGTGGTGAGCCGCTCCGCCGACCTCGATTGGACGCTCCCGCTGTTCACCAAGGCCGAGACACCCACGATCGTGGTGACGTCGCAGAGCGGCCGGAAGAACGTGCCGAGTGGCATCCAGGCGGTCGTGGAGGGGGAGGACAACGTCGATCTGCCCGCCGCCATCAGGACGCTCCGCGAAGACCTCGGTTACGAGCATCTGCTCTGCGAGGGCGGCCCCGCATTGGCGACCGCGCTGATCCGGGCGTCGCTCGTCGACGAGCTATGCCTCAGCATTGCCCCGACCCTGCTTGGAAGCCCTCGCCACACCCGCCTCTTGGACGGCCTGGAGACCGAGGTACCGCTCGACCCCACCGCCCTCTACATCGATGAGGGCGTGCTGTTCGTCCGCTACCGGCTGCGGGTGTAGCGCAGGAACAGGAACTCCTCGTCCTGCAGGGCGTGGGCGAGCTTCAACTCCAGCGGGACGGGCACCGGCGGCGCGTCCAGGATCCGGGTCGGGTTCCCGCCGAGCAGCATCGGGCTCAGGGTGAGGCACAGCTCGTCCAGCAGCCCGGCCGCCACCAGTTGCCCGAGCACCGACGGCCCGCCCTCGCACAGCAGCCGCCGGTGGCCGCGCTTGGCGAGCTCCCGGACGGCGACGGCGAAGTCCAGCGAGTCCTTCCCCGCGATGATGACGTCGGCGTGCTCCCGCGCCGCCGCCAGCCGGGCCGGGTCGGCGGACGCGGTGGCCAGCACCATCGTCGGCACCTCGGCCTCGGTGAAGATGGGGGCCTCGAAGTCCAGGTCGAGGCTGCGGGACACGATCGCGATCGGCGGGACGGGGGTGCGCCCCTCCCGGACGCCGTCCCAGCCCTCGCTGGGCTTGACCGGCCCGTAGCCCTCGGCGCGCACCGTCTGCGCGCCGATGATGACGACGTCGGCGAGGCCGCGCAGCAGCAGGAACAGGTGCCGGTCGGCGGCGTTGCCGAGGCCGCCGCTGCGCCCGTCGCGCTGTGCCGCCCCGTCGAGGCTGGCCACCATGTTGGCCCGCAGCCAGGTGCCGTCGGGCGGGTACGCGTAGCGCTCGGCGAGGTCGGCCTCGCCGGGCTCCGGAGACAAAGGGCGCATAGATCACCCAAGCTACTGCACGCGCCCGTCCGACCGGCCGGATGACCGGTTGTGCATCAATCTGTAGAAATCCGTCATGCCGGGAGCGTCCGGAAGCAACACTTGCCCGCGGGGACGGGGACGGGAATTCCACAGAAGGGAGCGGGGGGTGGAGTACGCGGCGCTGTGCGCGTGGATCCTCGCCGCCGCGGCGGGCGGCTACCTGCTGGTCATCTGGTTTCTGAACGGCGGGCGCTCGACGAAGGTGACGCGGTTCCCGGTCCTGGTCGTGGTGGGGCATCCGCTCGCGGCCGTGGCGGGCCTCGCCCTGTGGCTCGCCCACCTGGCCACCGGGGGCGCCGGCTACGCGTGGGCCGCGTTCGCGGTGCTGCTGGTCGTCGTCCTGCAGGGCTTCGCGCTGTTCACCCGCTGGCTCGTCGGGCGGGGCGGACGGCACGCGCGCGGCGCGGAGCAGGCGTTCCCGGCCGCCGCGGTCGCCGTCCACGGCGCGGTGGCGGTCACCACGGTCGTGCTGGTCTTCCTGGCCGCGCTCCAGGCCGCCGGCGCCTAGGGCCGCCTGGGGGCCGCCGCCTAGGGGAGCCGCCGCAGGACGAGGAGGGCGCGGTCGGTGACGCGCACGACGTCGCGGGCCTTGACCCGGGGGCGCTCGCCCACGGTGCCGGGCTCGGCGGTGTCGAGGGCGAACTCCCAGCGCTCGCCGTACTCGGCGCCGGGCAGGGTGAACTCGACCGGCTCCGACCCGGCGTTGACCAGCAGCAGGAACGAGTCGTCGCGGACGCGGCGGCCGCGCGGGTCGGGCTCGGTGATGGCGTCGCCGTTGAGGAACACCCCGAGCGACTTCGCGAAGCCGACGTTCCAGTCCTGGTCGGTCATGCTGTCGCCGGCCGGGGTGAGCCAGGCGATGTCGGCGGCGGCGCCGCTGCCCCGCCCGGTGAAGAACCGGCGGCGCCGGAACACCGGGTGGTCGTGCCGCAGCCGCGACAGGATCCGGACGAACTCCATGTCGTCGGAGTCCTCCCAGTGCACCCACGCGGTCTCGTTGTCCTGGCAGTAGGCGTTGTTGTTGCCCTTCTGCGTGCGGCCCAGCTCGTCGCCGTGGGAGAGCATCGGCACGCCCTGCGACAGGAACAGCGTCGCCAGGAAGTTGCGGCGCTGGCGCGCGCGCAGTTCCAGGACGGCGGGGTCGCGGGTCGGGCCCTCGGCGCCGCAGTTCCAGGAGCGGTTGTCGTCCGTCCCGTCCCGGTTGCCCTCGCCGTTGGCCTCGTTGTGCTTGTGGTCGTAGGAGACCAGGTCGGTGAGCGTGAACCCGTCGTGGCACGTCACGAAGTTGATGGACGCGAACGGCCGCCGCGCGCTGTGCTCGTACAGGTCCGACGACCCGGTGAGGCGGGACGCGAACTCCGGCATGGTCGCGTACGACCCACGCCAGAAGTCGCGGACGGTGTCGCGGTACTTGCCGTTCCACTCCGTCCACAGCGGCGGGAAGTTGCCCACCTGGTAGCCGCCCTCGCCGACGTCCCACGGCTCGGCGATCAGCTTCACCTGCGACACGACCGGGTCCTGCTGGACGAGGTCGAAGAACGCGGCCAGCCGGTCGACGTCGTGCAGCTCGCGGGCCAGCGCGGAGGCCAGGTCGAACCGGAACCCGTCGACGTGCATCTCCAGGATCCAGTAGCGCAGCGAGTCCATGATGAGCTGCAGCGCGTGCGGGTTGCGGACGTTCAGCGAGTTGCCGCAGCCGGTGTAGTCGAGGTGGTAGCGCTTGTCGTCGTCGCGCAGCCGGTAGTAGGACGCGTTGTCGATTCCCCGGAACGACAGCGTCGGGCCCAGGTGGTCGCCCTCGGCGGTGTGGTTGTAGACGACGTCAAGGATGACCTCGATCCCAGCCTCGTGCAGGGCACGGACCATCGCCTTGAACTCCAGCACCTGCTCCCCGGACTGCCCGGACGAGCTGTAGGCGTTGTGCGGCGCGAAGAACCCGATCGTGTTGTAGCCCCAGTAGTTGTCGAGGCCCCGCGCCACCAGCGCGTGCTCGGGCACCGACTGGTGCACCGGCATCAGCTCCACGGCCGTCACGCCGAGGTCGAGCAGATGGTCGATCATCACCGGGTGCGCGAGGCCCGCGTACGTGCCGCGCTGCTCCTCCGGGATGCCCGGATGCAGCCGGGTCAGGCCCTTCACGTGCGCCTCGTAGATGACGCTCTCGTGGTAGGGGACCCGCGGCGGCCGGTCGTCCGCCCAGTCGAAGAACGGGTTGATGACGACGTTCTTCGGCATGTAGGGGGCGCTGTCGTCCTCGTTCAGCGCGTCGGGGTCGGCGAACCGGTAGGAGAACAGCGACTCGTGCCAGCGGACGCCGCCCTCCACGGCCTTGCCGTACGGGTCGAGCAGCAGCTTGGACGGGTTGCAGCGGTGCCCGTCCCGCGGGCTGAACGGGCCGTGCACCCGGTACCCGTACCGCTGCCCGGGCCCGACCCCCGGCAGGTAGCCGTGCCACACGAACCCGTCGACCTCCGGCAGCTCCCGCCGGGTCTCGGTGCCGTCGGCGTCGAACAGGCACAGCTCGACGCGCCGCGCCACCTCGGAGAACAGGGCGAAGTTGGTGCCCGTCCCGTCCCAGGTGGCGCCGAGCGGATAGGGGTCCCCGGGCCAGACCTCCCGCATGCTGTCCCCTTCCGGCCGGTGAATCCTGGTCCCGTCGATTGTCGCCTACCCCGCGCCGATCACTGTGTCACCCGGAGAGTGTCACCCGGGCGGCAGGCGCCAGACGAGTTCGTCGTCGCGGGTCTCGCCGGTCGCGACCATGCCGATCTTGGACGCGACGGCGGCGGAGGCGCGGTTGTCCGGGTGGACGGTCGCCACGATCTCGCCGACGCCGTGGGCGCGGAGCCAGTCCAGCACGGCGCGGGCGGCCTCGGTCGCGAAGCCGAAGCCTTGGTAGGGCATGCCGATGACCCAGGCGACGGACGCCAGGTGCCGGGGCGGGCCCGGCGTGACCGTCGACCCGGCGGAGGCGGGCCCCACGGTGAACCCCGGCGCGGCCGGCTGGACCGTCGCCTGGACGTAGCCGACGGCCTGCCCGTCCCGGACACGCCGGACGATCCAGTTCAGCCACCACTCCTGGTGGAACGGCGCCGGGCCGGCGACCAGGTGCGCGTAGCGGGCGCGCAGCTCGTCCCGGGTGAGGGGCTCGCCGCCGATGTGGCGGTGCAGGCGCGGATCGTCCAGGACGGGCGCCATCTCGTCCGCGTGGTGGACCGCCAGCGGCTCCAGCAGGAGGCGCGGGGTCCGGATGGCGTCGGCGATCGGCCCGTACACCCGCCGATCGTATGCCGCCGGGCCGCCGCCGGCCCGGTTTCAGAGCCGCCGTGTCCAGACGCCGGCCGGGTGCTGCTTCGGGTCGAGCCACAGCCAGGGCTGGGCGTGCCGGAACGGCAGGTCGGTGCCGGGCTGCCAGGGGAACAGCCCGTCCCGGTTGGGCCAGACGACCTGCAGGATCGGCAGCGGCGGGCGCCGGTAGAACGCCACCGCCCCGCGGAACAGGCCGTCGTACCAGCGCGGGTCGACGTCCCGGAACGCGGCCTGCTGCCCCCGGACGACGCCGTCGCGGCGCTCGCCGTCCACCGGGACGCCGCCCCCGGCGGTCTGCCGGCCGAGCGCGTTGAGGACCTCCTCGGTCTCGTACACGTCGCCGCCGAACATCGCCAGCTCGGGCGCGCCGTGGCTGTGCCACAGGCCGATCGTGTACGCCCAGCCGGGCCCGTCGGCGTCGGGCTGCACGAGCACGACGCTCCACCCGTACTGGGTGATGTGGACGATGGTGCGCAGCTGGAAGTTGTCCAGGCGGTCGCGGTCGCCGTAGTCACGGCAGATCACGCAGGTGCACGAGGGGCGGTCGCCGGACATGACCCTCAGTTTACGATCAATCGACCCAGGGTCGGCGCCCGTCGTCCCCCTTTGCCGGTCATCACCGGAACGGCATGTGAGCGGCGCCTTTTCTACGACAGAATGCTCACCACGCGCGCATCGCGCGGGAAGGTCCGCCGCCGCGACCGAAGGGGAGCCCCCATGACCGAATCCATCGACCCGGCCGCGCTCGACTCGGGGATCCCGCACGCGGCGCGCATCTGGAACTACTGGATGGGCGGCAAGGACAACTACGCCGCCGACCGCGCCGCCGGCGACGCCGTGGCCGAGGTGTACCCGCAGATCGTGACGATGGCGCGGCTGTCGCGGCGGTTCCTCATCCGCGCGGTCGGCCATCTCGCCGCCGAGTGCGGCGTCCGGCAGTTCATCGACATCGGCACCGGCCTCCCCACCATGCAGAACACGCACGAGGTCGCGCAGGGCATCGCGCCGGAGTCGCGCATCGTCTACGTCGACAACGACCCCCTGGTGCTCGTGCACGCCCGCGCGCTGCTGGGCAGCACCACGGGGGAGGGCTCCACGACCTACGTCCACGCCGACTACCACGAGCCCGACCGGATCCTCGACGGCGCCCGCGAGACGCTCGACTTCGACCAGCCCATCGCCGTCATGTTCATGGGCGTGCTCGGCTACGAGCCCGACCTCGCGGTGGTCCGAGCCATCGTCGGCCGGGTGATGGACGCGGTTCCGTCCGGCAGCCACCTGGTGCTATGGGACGGCACCGACACGGGCGCGGAGGTCGTCGACGGGGCCGAGAAGCTGGTGGAGAGCGGCGGCGTCCCGTACGTCCTGCGCAGCCCCGAGCAGCTCGCGCGGTGCTTCGAGGGCCTGGAGATGGCCGAGCCGGGGCTCGTCCCGATCAGCGAATGGCGCCCGGACGTCACGCCCGCCCCCATCGACGCCTACGGCGCCGTGGCCCGCAAGCCCTGACGCCACCCTGAGGGTGGGCGGCGGCGGTGGCAGGGGTCAGTCGGCCGGCAGCCGGCCCAGGGCCGCGTAGAGGGAGTCGGTCTGCGGGCCCGACGGGCCATACTCCGGCCGCCACTTCCACGGCCGGGTCAGCCCGGCTCGACCAGCTCGGAGCCCGCGAAGAACGACGCGATCCGCTCCGGGGGCCAGCCGCTCCCGGAAGGCCGCCATGATGCCGGCCGGGTCGTCGTCGTCCGGGAACGCCCGCCCGCCGGCGGCGCCGGCCGGTGAGGCGCTCCCGCCGTTCCCGTCCCCGTCCCCTCCCGCGCCGCTGGTTCCGCTCTCCAGGATGGAGACGATGGAGAACAGCGAGAAGCAGATGCAGCCGAGGCCCACCAGGACGCGGGCCGCGACGAGCACCGCGGGATCGGCCGACTCGAAGAGGAACGCCGAGAGGAAGAGGCAGAGCAGGGCCGTGCCGACCGGGATCAGCGGGACCCGGTTCGCCAGGGGGGCGTCGCGCCGCCAGACGAGCGCGAGCAGCAGCACCTTGCTGAGGATGCTCCAGCAGATGAGGCCCAGCCCGACCAGCACGTAGGCGGCGGCCAGTTGGGTGGACCGGGTGTGCACGGCGATGACGATCAGCGCCCACACGATGCCGATGGCGCCGAGGGCGGCGGCCGTTCCCGGCCAGAGCGTGCGCTCTCGCGGGGTGTAGGTGTTCTGGATCTGCCGCAGGATGCTGGCCACCAGACCGATGAGGCAGGTGCAGACGAGCGCCAGGCCGCTCATCACGTGCCCGGAGGTGAACCGCCCCGCCGCGGCTCCGCCGCCCCCGCCCGCCAGCAGGAGGAGGGCCCACGTCCAGGTGGCGAGGGCCGCGAGCACCGGCAGCGTCGTCAGGATCCGCGCGGTGAGCGGGCTGAACGGCGCCGGCGCGCGCGGCGGCGATCCCTCGGGCAGTGCCGAGTTCTCGCTGATCAGGAGGAACCGGGTGGAGACCGTGGCCACGCAGGAGACGCACGCGCAGACCATGCCGACGCCGAAGACCACATGCCCGGCGACGAAATCGGGCGGCGGCGTCCGGGGGCCGCTGAGCAGGTAGAGCCCGTACCCCGTGGGGACGCAGCTGACCGCGAACCCGAACGCCGGGTAGAGCAGCCGGTCCAGCTCGGTGTAGCGGCCGATGAGCTGCCTGATGATCGTGGCCGCGGTGGCGAACAGGCAGAGGCAGATGGCCGCCAGGAAGATGAGCACCAGACCCGCGACGCGCGCGCTCGGACCGGATGCGTGCCCGAGCACGTAGCCGCCCAATCCCGCCGACACGGCACCCATGAGCACGGGTATGGCTCGGAACAGGACGCTGATTTCGTAGTTCATCAAGCCCCTGAGGAATGGTGGCGTGTCCCGGCCGGATACCCGTGATTTCGGCGCTGGTTTCGTGGTCCGGCGGCGAGCCGGCACCGACACGATTCCCTGGGGCCGACCCGGCAAAGGAGCGTCCCGTCAAGGATCGATCAAGTTAGTGCCGGCTTCCATTTGCCGGGAATCGGCCGCCTGTCCTGGCCTGCGGCGTGCCTTGTCCGTTCGCGACATGCCAAGGTCGTGCTCTCCGGATCTCCTTCGCCGCCTGGAACAATTCACGGGTGCCCGAAGCCCGTGACCACGGACCGCTGCCTCCGTTGCTCGTCCTGCTCACGATCATGGCCGGGCTGGTCGATTCCGTCAGTTATCTGGTACTCGGCACTGTCTTCGTGGCGAATATGACCGGGAACATCATTTTTCTCGGTTTGGGGCTCGGCGGCGGCCCGGGCGTGGTGGGGAAGATCCTTTCGATCGCCCTGTCGGTCACGTGCTTCTGTGCCGGGGCCGCCACCGGTGGGCACGCGGCCTTCAACGGGATCACGCACCGCGGCCGCCTGCTCGGCGCGGCCACCGCCACGCAGGCGTGCGCCCTCGCCGTCACCGCGCTCATCGTCACCGGTCTCGACCATGTCGGCGATCCCCGCCGCCAGGTGGCCATCGGCGTCCTGGCGGTCTCGATGGGCTGGCAGTACGCGATCGTCCGGCGGCTCGAAGTGCCCGACTTCCGGACGGTCGTCGTCACCACGACGCTCACCTCGCTGGTCGCCGACAAGGCCGAGGTCAAGGAGCGGGTCGTGCGCCGGGGCCTGTCGGTCGCGGCCCTGCTCCTCGGCGCGGCCGTCGGCGCCGTGCTCGTCCAGAACGTCTCGATCGCGGCCCCGCTCTGGTGCGCGACCGGGGTGCTGGTCGTGGTCGCGTCGGCCGCCTTCATCACCGCGCGTCGGCCGAACGCCGACACGTGGCGGTGAAGGGCGTCGTAGCGGACGCGGGTCAACCGGCGATTCGTCCGGAACGTCTCCCTTATGGAGCCGTCGCGGGGGAGGCCATGGTCGCCGAACATCAGGTCGCGTTCTTCCTGCGGGAGCTGGATTCGCCCGATCCCGCGCGCCGCGCCGCCGCGGCGAAGGGGCTGAGCCGTGCCCCCGGGCATGCCGGGGAACTGCTCGCCCTCGTCACGGACCCCGCTCCTGAGGTCCGGGCGGCGGCGGCCCTGGGACTCGGCCGGCAGCGGGCGGCGGTGCCGGCCGAGCCGCTGGTGGCGCTGTGCTCGGACCCCGACGCCGAGGTCCGGCGGCGCGCGGTCAACACGCTCGTCCAGCTCGGCGCGTCCGGGCCCGAGGTGACCGCGGCGTTCGCCGGGCTGGTCGAGGACGCCGGACTGCGCAACCGGACGGTCGTCCTCGAATGGCTGCTGCAGGCCGAGGTGCCCGTGCCCGCCGCGTCGCTGGTACCGCTGCTCGCCCACCGCGACGACCTCATCTGGGCGCGCGCCCGGTTCCTGCTGCGGCTGCTCCCCGAAGCCGACGCCGTCTTCGCCGACCTGGCGCGGACCGCCTCGGGCAGGGTGCGCCACATCGCGCTGGACATGCTGGACACCCCGAAGGCAGGTGTTCCCGGCCTGGGCTACGGCGCCCCGGAAGAGGTGCACGTGGCGGCCTGGAAGCGGTTCTGGGAGCCCGAGCCGCGGGTCGTCCGGGCGCTGCTGGCCGCCCTCGTGGAGGAGACCGAGCCGAGAGCGCGGCACAACCTCTTCCGCGCGCTGGCCGGACACCGTGTACCGGACGCCGTCGGGCCGGCGGCGGCCTGGCTGGACGATCCCGCGTGCGGTCCCGCCGCGGCTTCCGCGCTGGGCGCCGCCGGCACCACCGAGGCCATCGACGTGCTGCGGCGCTTCGCGGCGGGACGGCACGACGCCGCACTGCGCCGCGAGGCGTTGCGGGCGCTGGGCGCGGCGGGCGGCATCGCGGAGGCCGAGTGGCTGTACGGGCTGCTCGGCGCACGGTCGGAACCGGTGCGCCTGGGCGCGGCCGCCGGGCTGGCCGCCTTCTTCGAGCGGGCCGGCGACTCCCTGCTCGGCCGGTTGGAGCGGTGGCGCGCGGGCCGCGTCCCCGGGGTGCCGGCCCCGCCCGCCGAGGACGCGGTCCGGGAGCTCGCGCGCCGGTCGGCCGTCCGGCTGGTGCGCGAGCTCATCGCCGACGTGGAGAACGCCGACGCCTACCACAGCGCACTGTGGTCGATCCCGGAGGTGCGCCCGATGCTGCCGCAGCTCCTCGAACACCGCGTCGGGCGTGTGCGTGCCACCGCGCTGTACCTCGCCCGTAAGTTCGGCGGCATCGACCTCGCGACCAAGCTGCGGTTCTTGGACGATCCCCATCTGCCTGTGCGCTCGGAAGTGGTGTCCGACCTCCGGTCGCTGGCGGGGAGCGCGGACCTCTCGCCCGCCGATCGGCGGGCGGTGCGTGCCGGACTCGAACGTGCGCGGGACGACGAGGATTCCTTCGTCCGCGATTGGGCGGCCGACGCCCTGGCGCGCCTCGACCGGTCCGCCGCCGGCCGGACGGCGTGACCGTCCGGGTCTCAGTGCTCGCCGGGCCGGCCGTCGAGTCCCTGCCCGCGCAGCAGGAACCAGGCCGCGACGGCGGCGGCCAGGAGGACGGCCGCTCCGGCGCCGGCGGCGATGGCCAGTCCGTCGACGAAGGACTGGCGGGCGGCGTCCAGGAGCTGCGAACCGGCGCCGGGCGGCATGTGCGCGGCGGCGTCGACGGCCCCGCCCAGGGACTCGCGGGCGGTGTCCGGAGTGCCGGGCGGCCCGCTGAAGCCCCGGTAGGCGCCGGTCACCACGGAGCCGAGCAGCGCGATGCCGAGGGCGGCGCCGAGTTCGTAGGCGGTCTCGGACACCGCGGAGGCGGCGCCCGCCTGCTCCTTGGGGGCGCTGGAGAGGATCACGTCGGCGGTGACGGTGAACGAGAACCCGGCACCGAGGCCGACGACCAGCAGCGCACCGCCGAGCACGGGGTAGCCGGTGGACTCGCCGATGGCGGTGAGCGCGGCGAGCGCCAGGGCGATGGCGGCCAGCCCGCCCGACACCACGGCGCGCACGGACAGGCGCCGGGCCGCGCGCCCGGCGATCAGCCCCGCCGCCACCGCGCCGGCGGCGGCGGGCAGCTCGGCCAGACCGGCCTCCAGCGGCTGCCTGCCCTGGACGAGCTGCAGGTACTGGGAGAGGAAGAAGATCAGCCCGGACAGCCCCAGGACGGTCATCAGGTCGGCCAGCACCGCGCCGCTGAAGCCGCGGCTGCGGAAGAGCCGCAGGTCCAGCAGCGGGACCGGCAGGACCCGCTGCCGGCGGACGAATCCGTACAGGGCGGCGGCGCCCACCAGGCCCGCCGCGAGCGGGCCCCATCCGAACCCGTGCGCGGCGGCCTCCTTGACCGCGTACACGGCACCGACCATGCCGACCAGCGACAGCACGACGCTGACCGGGTCCCACGGGCCGGCGTCCGGGTTGCGCGACTCGGGCAGCAGCCTGGCGCCGACCACGACCAGGACGGCCATCACCGGCAGGTTGATCAGGAACACCGAGCCCCACCAGAAGTGCTCCAGCAGCAGGCCGCCCACGATCGGGCCGACCGCCATGCCGGCGGAGGCGGCGGCGCCCCAGACGCCGATGGCGAGGCTGCGCTCGCGCGGGTCGTGGAAGAGGTTGCGGATCAGGGCGAGGGTGGCGGGCATCAGGGTGGCGCCGGCGACGCCGAGCAGCGCGCGGGCCGCGATCATCAGTTCGGGCGTGGTCGCGTAGGCGTTGAGCACCGATACCGCGCCGAAGGCCGTGGAGCCCACCAGCAGGATGCGCTTGCGGCCGATGCGGTCGCCGAGGCTGCCCATGGACACCAGCAGGCCGGCGATCACGAAGGAGTAGACGTCGCCGATCCACAGCAGCTGGGTGCCGGACGGCCGCAGGTCCTCGCTGAGGTAGGGGGTCGCCAGGCCGAGGACGGTCACGTCGACGGCCACCAGGAGCACGGCCAGGACGAGGACGGCGAGCGCCGCCCACCGGCCGGGCCGCTTCACCGCCTCGGGCGTGCCGGGCGTGCCGGGCGTGCGCAGCGTCCCGGTCACGATCCCTCCTTCCGGGCGGCGCCGCCGAGCAGCAGCTCGACGATCATGTAGGTGATGTCGTTGCGGGCCACGCGGCCCTCGCTCACCGCCCAGGCGCCGGAGGCCAGCAGGCCGTAGAGCGCCTCGGTGAGCCAGGCCGGGCTCAGGTCGAGGCGGAACTCGCCGTCCTCCTGGCCGCGGCGGAACAGCGCGGTCAGCCGGGTGTCGATGCGCTCCCAGCCCTGGTTCATCCCGTCGCCCTCGAAGAGCTGGTTCTCGGTGTAGAGGAAGGCGAGCAGGCCGGCGGACGGCTCGATCTCGCGGACCAGGCGGCGCACGGCGCCGGCCGCCGCGCCCTCGTCCAGGTGCGCCGCCGCCAGGGCGGCCTCGCACTCGGCGATGCCGAGCGCCTCCAGGGAGCGGATGAGGGCGTCCCGCCCGGGGAAGTGGCGGTTCAGCGTCGCCCGGCTGATCCCGGCGGCCCGCGCCACCTCGTCCATGGTCGCGGTGGACTTCCTGGTCAGCAGGGCCGCGGCGGCGCGCAGCACCTGGTCTCGATCGACAGCCATGAGACGATTATATGTCAAATGAGACATCAATGTCTCAAAGGACGCATCGACGGCTCATCCAGCGTCGCGCGTGATCAAGTGGGGCAGAGGCGACGGCCCCGGTGAGCGTCGCGGTTCAGTAGCCGGGGCCGCTGAGGAGGCCGCCGTCGACCAGGATCTCGGTGCCGGTGCAGTAGGCGGACTCGTCCGAGGCGAGGTACACGACGGCGCCGGCGACGTCGTCCGGCTCGCCCCAGCGGGGGATGGGCAGGGCCTTGAAGAAGGCGTCCCCGTCGATGGCCACGCCCTGCGCGACGTCCGGGTCGAGGGCGAGTTCGGTGGCGATGCCGCCGGGGTGGACGGAGTTGACGCGGATGCCGAAGGCGCCGAGTTCCTGGGCGGCGGCCTTGGTGACGCCGCGAACGCCGAACTTGCTGGCCGCGTACGCCGACAGGCCCGCGGCGGCGGCGTAGCCCTCGATGGAGGAGGTGTTGACGATCGCGCCTCCGCCCGCTGCCCTCATCGGCTCGACGACCGCCTTGACGCCCAGCCACGGGCCGACGAGGTTCACGTCGAGGACCTGGCGGAGCTCCTGCTCGGTCATGTCCGACAGCAGCCGGTACCGGAGGATCCCGGCGTTGTTGACCAGCACGTTCAGGGTGCCGAAGCGCTCGACCGCGGTGTCCACGGCGCGGGCCCAGTCCCGCTGCTTGGTGACGTCCATGTGGACGAACTCCGCGCCGGTGTCCGCGGCGAGCGCCCCCCCGCGGTCTCGCAGGAGGTCGCCGAAGACCACCTCGGCGCCTTCGGCGACGAACCGGCGCACGTGGGCCTCGCCGATGCCCCGCGCCCCGCCGGTGATGAGTGCGACCTTGCCGTCCAGCCGTCCCATGGTGCCCTCTTCTCCGCTCATTCCTCGGGTCCGATCCGTACGAGTCCTTCGGCCACGGCGTGCTCGATGGAGGACCGCAGCGCCGCGCAGTGCGGGATGCGCGCGGCGGGCTCGCCGGCCGCCACCCGCGGGGCGAACTCCCCGCAGGTGGCGCCGGCGTCGGTCGTCCACTGCACGCTGGTGTGCGGAGGGCTGTTCTTGCTGACCAGGACCCGGGTCCCGCACGCCCGGCAGTCGACCGGCTGCATGTCGGTCAGCTCCGCAGGGACTCGGGGATCATCGAGAAGGAGACCCCGTTGGCGACGTTGTCGGCGACCTCGCGCCGCCACGTCCGCACCGCGCGGGAGGTGTCGATCTCGAACTCGAACCGGTTGGTCATCTCCGGGGCGACGTCCTCGACGTCCACGTAGAACTGCTGGTACCAGCGGCGGAGCTGGTACACCGGGCCGTCCTGGTCGCACAGGAGGGGGTTGTCGATCGCGGTCTTGTTCCGCCAGATCTCCACGTCCTGCATGAAGCCCAGCCCGACGCCCTCGGCGACCTGCGCGGCCATGGTGTCGGCCTCCTGGTCGGACATACCGGGGAACTTCTTGACGATCGCGCCCCACTGCAGCATGAACGAGCTGGGGCTGATCGGGTAGTGGCAGTTGATCAGCACGGTCTCGACGGTCATCCCCTCGGCCGTGTTCCACAGGTAGTCGATCATGTAGGACGGCCCGTGGTAGGCCGCCTCGGAGCGCTGGTCGATCTTCTGCGTGGCGCCCGGGACGAGCCCGAGGTAGGCGTCGTCGCGGGAGGTGCCGTTGAAGTACTGGGTGGCGACGTGGCCCTCGAAGACGTTCTTGAAGTAGGTCGGCAGCGAGTAGTGGACGTAGAAGAAGTGCGCCATGTCCACGACGTTGTCGACGATCTCGCGGCAGTGGGAGCCGTCCACCCGCAGGGTGTTCCAGGACCAGTCGCTCCACTCGTCGCTGAACGCGCCCTCGATGCGGGGGATGGTCACCTCGGGCGGGGGCGGGTTGCCCTGCGGGTCGTTCCAGACGAAGAGCTGGCGGTTCTCCTCCAGCGTCCGCCAGGCGCGCGTGCGGGCGGCGGGCGGCACCCGCTTGGCGTAGGGGATGCCGGCGCATTTGCCGTCGCCGCCCCAGCGCCAGTCGTGGAAGGGGCAGGCGATGGCGTCCCCCTTGACGGTGCCCTGGGCCAGGTCGCCGCCCATGTGGGGGCAGTAGCCGTTGAGGACGTTCAGCGCCCCGTTCTCGCCCCGGAAGACCACGTGCTTGGTGCCGAACGCCTCGACGGCGTGGGGCTTGCCGTCCTTGAAGGAGTCGGCCGGGCCGAGGCAGTGCCAGCCTCGCGCGAACCGCTCGGGCGGCGGGGCGGCCTCGATGACGCGGTGGTTCATGCCTTGTCTCCTTGCGTGATCGCGGGTTCGGCGGTGGCGGCGATGTGGGTGGCGGCGGCGTAGCCGAAGGTCATGGCGGGTCCGATGGTGGCGCCGGGGCCGGGGTAGGTCTCGCCGGTGACGGCCGCCGAGCAGTTGCCGGTGGCGTACAGCCCTTCGATGGCGGTGCCGTCCTCGCGCAGGACGCGCGCGTCGGCGTCGGTGACGAGGCCGCCCTTGGTGCCGATGTCGCCCGGGACGACCGGCACCGCGTAGAACGGCCCCTTCTCCAGCGGGAGGAGGTTGGGGTTGGGCAGCGTCGGGTCGCCGTAGTAGTTGTCGTAGGCGCTGTCGCCTCGCCCGAAGTCGGCGTCCTTTCCGGCGCGGGCGAACTCGTTGAACCGCTCGATGGTGGCTTCCAGATCGGCGGCGGGGACGCCGATCGCCGCCGCCAGTTCGGCGGGGGTCGTGCCGGTCTTCACGGCGCCGGTCTCGCGCCACCGCTTGGGGAACTTCTGCCCGGGGAACAGGCCGACGATGATGTAGCGCGACTTGGCGCGGGAGTCGACGATCATCCAGGAGTTCATCGCGGGCGCGCCGTGCCGGTACATGCGGTCGACGAACTCGTGGTAGGGCAGCGACTCGCGCGCGTACCGCCGCCCGTCGCCGTCGACGATGACCATCCCGGGGACGGCGCGGTCGGCGACGAGGAAGAACGGCGGGCCGTCGGGGGTGGGGACGGACGGGGCGCCCCAGACCTTGTCCATCAGGTCGACGGCCGCGCCGGCCCGCAGTCCGGCCTGGAGGGCGTCGCCGGTCTGCCCCTCGGCGGCGTGCGTCCACTCGGTCTTCGTGGGCGAGGGCAGGTACTTCTCCCGCAGCGCCTGGTCGTGGGAGAACCCGCCGGCCGCCAGGACGACTCCGCGCCGCGCCCGGACGGCGACCTCGCGGCCGCCCCGGTGCAGGCGGACGCCGGTGACCCGCCCGTCCTCGATGACCAGGTCGGTGAACGGGCTGGACAGCCAGAGCTCGCCGCCCGCCTCGGCCAGCGCGAGCCGGAGCCGGGCCACCAGCGCCTCGCCGAGCGACAGCAGCCTGCGCCCGGTCAGCAGGGCGCCGGCGGCGCGGATGCCGACCCGCACGGCGGTCCGCTTGCCCTTCCAGGTGCGGGTGACCATGTTGAGCTTGCCGAAGTCGGCGGAGGTCATGGTGAGCCCGTAGGTCGGCAGGCCGGCGCGACGCAGCCTGCCGAACTCCGGGCCGAGCTTGCGGCCGTCGACGATGCACGGCTCGACGGACCGGCCCTCCGCTTCCCCGCCCGGGAGCTCCGGATAGTAGTCGGAGTAGCCCGGCGTGTAGACGAACCGGACCCAGCGGGTGTTGTCGTGCAGGAAGCGCAGCATCTCCGGGCCGCGCGCCAGGTAGGCGTCCTTGCGTTCGGCGGGCACCCGGTCTCCGACCGTCGCGTCCAGGTAGGCGCGGGCGTTCTCGGGCGTGTCACGCCGGCCGGCCTGCTCCAGGTACAGGTTGTTCGGCACCCAGATGGCGCCGCCGGACAGGCTCGTCGACCCGCCGAACCGGTCGGTCTTCTCCACGACGAGCGCGGACAGGCCGCGTGCCCGCGCCGTGACGGCCGCGGTGAGGCCGCCCGCGCCGGAACCGATCACCACGACGTCGTACTCGTGCTCCCAGTCCATGTGTCCTCCGGCTAGTGGACGGCGCCGGCGGCGTACCCGCCGCGGAAGTACAGCAGCGGCCCGTGCTCGCGCTGGGCGTGCAGTTCCCGGACGTCGCCGATCACGATGAGGTGGTCGCCGGCCTCGTGCACGTCGGCGATGGCGCAGTCGATGGTCGCGAGGGCGCCGTCCAGGTGGGCGGTGCCGTGCGGGGACCGGGTCCAGTCGACGCCGGCGAACTTGTCGCCGCCGCTCGCGGCGAACGCGCGGCAGACGTCGCGCTGGTCGGCCGCCAGGATGTTCACGGCGAACCGCCCGGTCGCCGCGATCTTCGGCCAGCTGGTGGACGTGCGGGCCACGCAGAACAGCACCAGCGGCGGGTCCAGCGACAGCGACGAGAACGACTGGCAGGCGAAGCCCGCCGGGGCGCCGTCGACGCCGACCGAGGTGATCACCGTGATGCCGGACGCGAACCGGCCGAGCGCGTCGCGGAAGGAGGTCACCCGCCCCACCGGTGCCCCCAGTACGCGTCGGCGGTGATCTCCTTGACCGACCAGGTCGCGTCGTCGACGAGGATCGCGTCGGTGCCGTACTCCACCGCGCCGGTGCCGGGGGTGGCGGCGTAGAAGGAGACCATCTTGTCGTTGGTGTGCCGGCCCAGCGTGGACTGGATCGCGATCTCCCGCTCGAGGAAGCGGTCGAGGCCGCGGCCGACGTCGTCGAGGGTCTCCAGCTCCAGCATGAAGTGGACGATGCCGCCGGGCACCTCGCCGGGGAACAGGCCGAGGCTGTGGTGGCGCGGGTTGCAGCCGAGGAACCGCATCCAGACCAGGCCGTCCTCGGGCCGCCCGCCGGCGAGGGCGGCGGGCAGCCGCATCGAGTCGCGGTGCCGGAAGCCCAGCAGCGCGGTGTAGAAGTCGAAGGACGCCTCCATGTCGGGCGCGGGCAGCACGACATGGCCGAGGCCGAGGTCGCCGGCCACGAACCGGTCGCCGAACGGGGTGACCAGCGGGGTGTGGTCCAGCGCGGGCCCGTGGTACAGCTCCAGGTGGTTGCCGTTCGGGTCGTCCACGTGGAACAGCTCCTCCACGCGCCGGTCGGCGGCCTCCTCCGCGGTGCCCGCCTTGACGGGGTGCCCGGCCGCCTCCAGCCGCCGGACGGTCTCCTGGAGCGCGCGGCCGCTCGGCAGCTCCCAGCCCACCGCGAGCAGCCGCTCGGTGTCGCCGGGCAGGAACACGAGCCGGGCGGCGTGCTCGTCCATCCGCAGGTAGACGGCGTCGGAGCGCGGCCCGTCGGCGGTGGCCAGGCCGAGCACGCCGGTGCCGAAGTCGCGCCAGGCGCCGGCCTCGGGCGTCTCGAAGCGCAGGTAGCCGAGTGAATGGATCACGGGATGTCCTCCAAGGGTGGCGGTGTGTCGATCGGGGGCGCGGCGGGCGTCACATCATCACGTCGGTGACCTCGAGGCCGAGCGCTCCCTGGCCGTACAGGGTCAGGGCCCGCTCCGGGTCGTTGACGGCGTGCACCCGGCCGGCGTGGGCGTCCCGCCAGCGGCGCTGGACCTGGTCGCCCTCGGCGAGGGCGCGGCCCCCGGCGTTCTCGAACAGCAGGTCGACCGCCCGGATCGCGCGGCCGGTGGCGAGGACCTGGTCGCGCCGGGTCCGCAGCCGCAGCTTGAGCGGGAACTCGCGGCCGGCCTCGGCGGCCCGGACGAGGTCCCGAATGTTGCGCTCCATCAGCACCCAGGCCGCGTCGATCTCCCCGGCCGCGGTGGCGATGCGGACCTGCGCGTGCGGGTCCTCGGCCACCTTCTGCCCGCCGTAGGAGACGCGGACGCGGTTCCGGGTGGCCGTCAGGTAGGCGTCCAGGGCGCCCTGGGCGATGCCCACGATCGGCATGCTGATCGTGGTGCTGAACACGGCCGCGAACGGCAGCCGGTACAGCGGCGCCTGGTTCACCTCCTGGCCGGGGCAGCGGCACGCCGAGGTGTCGGCGAAGCTCAGCGTGCGGTGCTCGGGGACGAAGGCGTCCTCGACGACGATGTCGTTGCTGCCGGTGCCGCGGAGCCCGACCGTCCGCCACACGTCGTCGATGCGGTAGTCGGCCCGCGGCAGCAGGAACGTGCGCATGTCCACCGGGTTGCCGTCCGCGCCGCGGACCAGCCCGCCGAGGAAGACCCAGTCGGCGTGGTCGCAGCCGGAGGAGAAGCTCCACCGGCCGCTGACCCGGAAACCGCCCTCGACCGGGGTCACCTCGCCGGTCGGCGCGTACGACGAGCTGATCCGGGTGTTCTGGTCGGCGCCCCAGACCTCCTCCTGCGCCGCGACCGGGAACAGCCCGAGCTGCCAGGGGTGCACGCCGACGACGGAGGCGACCCAGCCGGTCGAGCCGCAGGCCGCGGCGATCTCCCGGACGGCCGCGTAGAACGTCGCGGGGTCGGCCTCGTACCCGCCGAACGCCTTCGGCTGCAGCAGCCGGAAGAACCCCGTCCCGGCCAGTTCCTTGATCGTGGCCTCGGGGACGCGGCGCGCCTCCTCGGCCTCCGCCGCGCGCTCGGCGATCGCGGGCGCGAGGTCGCGCACCGCGTCCAGAACCTGGTCACTCATACTCGCTCCTTGCTGTGATCCCGTGTGAGGCGGCTCACGGGCGGGCTTGCGAGCACGGTAGGCGAGGTGTTCCAATTAGAAATAAGCCTCTTCCCGTTGAGCGGGAAGATCATCTGGCCCGGGGGAGGGGGAGCTCACCTGATGGCGGCACCGGCCGCGGCGTCCGAGCCGCACCTGGAGGCGTCGATGCTGGCCCGCGCGGCCCGCATCCTGTACTCCTTCACCAGCACCACGCCGGAGCAGTCGATGAGCGACGTCGTCCGTCGCACGGGGCTGCCCCGGTCCTCGGTGCACCGCATCCTGGACCAGCTCGTCCAGCTCCGCGCCCTGGAGCGCACGGGGCCGCGCTACCGGCTCGGCCTCGGCCTGCTGGAGCTCGGCGCGCAGGCCGCGCACCAGAACCGGCTGCGCGAGGCGGCGCTGCCGCACCTGCGCTCGCTGCACGAGAGCACCGGCACGGCGGTGCACCTGGCCATCCTGGACGGCCACGAGATCGTCTACCTGGAGAAGATCGGCGGGCGCCGCGGCGGCAGGGTCCCCTCCCGGCTCGGCGACCGGCAGCCCGCGTACTGCACGGGCGCGGGCAAGGCGATCCTCGCGTTCACCGGCGCGGACATCCCGGCCGAGGTGCTGGACGCGGGGCTGCTCCCGCGCACCCCGTACACGATCACCAGCGCCCACCGGCTGCGGCGCGAACTGGCGCGGATCCGCGAGCACGGCGTCGCCTTCGACCGTGAGGAGAGCCACCGGGGCATCGTGTGCATCGCCGCGCCGGTGCGCGACGGGGCCGGGCGGCCGGTCGCGGCCGTCTCGGTCTCCGGCCCGACGGAGCAGATGACGTCGCGGCTCGTGCCGCCGCTGCTGACGGCGGTGCGCGGCCTCTGGCGGACGCTGTTCGTCGCTCCGGCGCGCCCCCGGCCCGAGCCCGCCGCGCCGCCGGCCGCCCCCGCGTCCGGTGCGGCGTCCAGGGCGGCGGCCAGTGCTGCGACAGGGGCGGCGCCCGCCGGATCCGCTCCGGCCGACTGGCCGGACGGGACGCTCGACACCATGGTGGCCTGGCCCAAGTTCACCGAGTGGATCTGAGCGAGACCGGAACCGGCCGGGGCCGACGCGGTCTCCCGCTCATCGGGAAGGTCCCGGGGCGGGGCCGGGGGCGCCTCCTTACGTTGTGGGCCCCTGTCCGGCTCTTCCTGGAGACGCCATGCGTTCCCACCCCCTGGTCGGCGCCGCCGTGCTCGTCACGGCCGGCGCCCTGTTCATCGCGCCGGAGGCGCACGCCGTACCGTCCGCGCCCGCCCCGCCGTCCGTGCCCGCCCCGCCGTCCGTGCCCGCCCCGCCGTCCGTGCCCGCCCCGCCGTCCGTGCCCGCCCCGCCGTCCGCGCACGGCCTACCGGACCGCCCGGTCGGCCGCATCGATGTCGAGGGCACGGTCAACTTCCGCGACCTCGGCGGCTACCGGACGTTCTCCGGCGCCCGCGTCGCGGCCGGTCTGGTGTACCGGGCCGAGGCGCTCAACCACCTCACCGACGCCGGCCTCGCGACGTTCGCGGGCTTGGGCGTCCAGCGGGTCGTCGATCTCCGCACCCCCCTGGAGGTCGCGCAGGACGGCCCGGACCGGCTGCCCGCCGACCTCGCCGTCACCCGCCGCCCGATCGGCGACACCGGGATGTACGCGGCCGTGACCGCGGCCATCGGCTCCAAGGACCCGGCCAGGCAGCAGGCCGTCCTCGGCGCGGGGCGCGGTGAGGAGATCATGCGGACGCTCTACCGCAGCTTCGTCACCGACCCGGAGTCCCGGGCGGCGTTCGGCGGGACGCTGCGCGAGCTGGCCGACGCGCCGTCCAGGCCCATGGTCTTCCACTGCACGAGCGGCAAGGACCGGACCGGATGGCTCGGCTACTTGCTGCTGCGCTCGCTGGGCGTCCCCGAGGCCACGGCCCGGCGGGACTTCCTGCTGTCGAACCAGTACCGGGCCGCCGCCGACGCCAGGACGAGAGAGGGGCTGAAGGCCGGCGGATACATGCGGGATCCCGATCTGCTGATCCCCGTCCATGAGGTCCGTCCCGCTTACCTCGACGCCGCGCTCGACCAGGTGCGGCGCTCCTACGGGTCGGTCGACCGCTACCTGCGGGTCGGGCTCGGCCTGGACGGTGGGACCCGCGCGCGGCTGTGGCGCGGGCTGCTCACCCGCTGACCTGGTCTGGCCTGGTCTGACGGGGCCGGGGTCGGGGCCGCCGGGGTCTTTCGCCCGGCGGCCCTCACCGCGTGGTGAGCCCGCCGTCGACGGCCAGTTCGGTGCCGGTGATGTAGGCCGCGGCGTCCGAGGCGAGGAAGAGCACCAGGCTCGCGACGTCCTCGGGGACGCCGGTGCGGCCGAGCGGGACGCGCGGCGCTCCGCCCGGTCCCCGCGCGACGCCCATCTCGGCGATCATGGGCGTGTCCACCATGCCGGGGTGGACCGAGTTGACCCGGATGCCGTCGGCCGCCAGGTCGAGCGCCGCCGACCGGGTCAGCCCGCGGAGCCCGAACTTGCTCGCGCCGTAGGCGGAGTGCCCGGGAAGGCCGCGCAGCCCGGCGGTGGAGGAGACGTTGACGATCGAGCCGCCCCCGCGGGCGCGCATGGCGGGCGCGACGGCCCGCACGCCCAGGAACGGCCCCACCAGGTTGACCTGGAGCATCTTCTCGAACCGGGCGCGCGTCTCCTCCTCCACGGGCGCGGTGCTCCAGATCCCGGCATTGTTGACCAGCACGTCCACGCCGCCGAACGCCTCGTGCGCGGTGCGGACCGCCCGGTCCCAGTCCTCCTGCGACGTCACGCCGTGCCGGACGAACACGGCCGCGCGGCCGATCGCCGCCGCGACCGCCCGCCCCTCCTCCTCCAGCACGTCGGCGACGACCACGCGGGCTCCGGCCGCGGCGAACATCCGCGCCTCGGCCGCGCCCTGCCCGCGCGCTGCCCCCGTGATGATCGCCGTCTTGCCGTCGAGCCGGACCGGACCGCCGCTCACGCCCGCCCGCCCTCCGCGCGGAAGTGCGGGATCACCTTCTCGCCCCACTGCCGGATCGTCTCCAGGCAGGCCTCCTGCGGCACGGTGCCCATCTGGATCAGGCACATGATCTCGTCGACGCCGATGTCGGCGAGCCGCTGCACGTACTCGATGGCGTAGTCGGCGGTGCCGTAGGCGTGCTCGGCGTTGAAGGCGCCGGTGTCCTGCGGCCGGGCCGGGATGTTCGCCTCGCTGAGCTTGGCGACCAGCGCCTCCTTGTCGCGGGCGAGCGCGGCGATGTTGTCGTCGTCCTCGGTGTCCTCGCTCGGCGCGGGGCCGTTGCCGTACCAGTGCGCGATGGCCTCGGCGAAGAAGCGCTGGCCGCGCGCGCCGATCCGGAGCGCCCGGTCCCCGTCGTCCAGCACGATGGTGGGGCACAGCGCCACGAACCGGTCGTTGGTCTCGGTGGAGACGAGCCGGTCGCCGCCGCGGGTCTCGATCGTCCGCTGGTAGAGGTCGTACATCGTCTTGACCTCCTCGGGCCCGGCGAAGCCCATGACCAGCGCGCCGACGCCGAGTTCCGCGGCGAGCTCGACGGTGTCGCGCTTGCTGCACGCCATGTACAGCGGCGGGTGCGGTGTCTGGACCGGACGCGGGAGGATCTTGGCGGGCCCGACGTCCAGCAGATCGGTGTGCCAGTCCACCTGGTCGGCGCGCCAGGCGCCGGCCAGGAAGCGCAGGGACTCCTCCAGCTGCGGATAGGTGTCGGACGGGTCGACCCCGTACATGCCCATCTCCATGCGGGTGGAGCCGCGTCCGCCGCCGAGGTCCAGGCGGCCGCCCGACAGCGTGTCCAGCATGCCGGCGCGCTCGGCGACCCGGACGGGGTGGTTGTACTTGAACGGCATGCAGACCACGCCGTGCCCGATCCGGATCCGGGACGTCCGCGCGGCGACCCAGGTCAGGAAGATCTCCGAGGCCGTCATGTGGGCGTAGCGCTCCAGCCCGTGGTGCTCGACGGCCCAGACGCGGTCGAAGCCCATCTCCTCGCCGTAGACGGCCTGCTCGACGCTGTCCAGCAGGAGCCGCCGCTCGCGCTCGGGGGTGGGGTCGGTGAGCTGGGCCTCGAAGATCATCGAGAAGTCCATCGGTCCTCCTGTATTCCGAATAGGAATATTTCTAACAGACATATTGGCGTCGCGCCACATGCCGGTCCGGCAGTGCGGCGGTAGGCTGGCCGGGTGAGCGACGAGCCCCCGAAACTTCCCCCGACGAGCTGGGCCGTGCTCGGCCTGCTGTCGTTCGGGGAGGAGCTGTCGGGCTACGACCTGAAGAAATGGGCCGACTGGAGCCTGAAGTTCTTCTACTGGAGCCCGTCGTTCAGCCAGATCTACGGCGAGCTGAAGCGGCTGGAGAAGGTCGGCTACGCCACGTCCCGGGTCGAGCTGACCGAGAGCACGCGCGGCAAGCGCGTCTACGCGATCACCGAGGACGGGATGGCCGCGGTCGCCCGCTGGGCGCGGGAGTCGCCGGTCGAGCCGCCCGTCCTCAAGCACGGCGTGATGCTGCGGGTCTGGCTCGGCCACGTGATGGAGCCCGACCGCCTTCGCGAGGTGCTGGAGCAGCACCGCGACTACGCCGACAAGATGAGCCGCCATGCCGAGGCGGACGCCGCGGGCGCCGCGACGGTGGCCGAGTGGGCCTACCCCGAGCTGGTCCTGCGGTGGTCGGCGCGCTACTACGCGGCCGAGCGCGACCTCGTCGACCAGATGCTCGCCGACCTCGACGAACTCGCCGACCGGCGGGGCGACGCGCCCGCCGCGCGCTGACCGCGCCACCGGGCCCCCGCGTCCGACCCCGCCTCCCTCGCGTGCCTTGCCCTGGCTGAGCGCTGCGCTCCTAAATACTTCGGTTAGGAATATTCCTATTAGGAGCATGGTGTGGTTCCATGTCAGGGCGCCGCCCCCGCGGCACGGCCCGAAGGAGCAGCCGATGCAGGCAGACGCGCCCGACCCCGTCCCCGACACCGTCCCCGCACTCGTCCGGCACGCCGCGCGCGTCCACGGCGACCGGGAGGCGGTGGTGGCCGAGACGGAGCGGGGCACGGTCCGCTGGACGTTCCGCCGCCTGCACGCCGAGATCGAGGCGGTGACCCGGGCCGCCATCGCCGGCGGGATCGAGCCGGGCGACCGGGCGGCGATCTGGGCGCCCAACGGCCTCGAATGGATCGCCGGCGCGCTCGGCCTGGTCGGCGCGGGCGCCGTCCTCGTCCCGCTCAACACCCGGTACCGGGGGCCCGAGGCCGCCGACATCCTGCGCCGCAGCCGCGCGAGCACCCTGTTCACCGTGCGCGGCTTCCTCGGCAACGACTACCCCGCGATGCTCGCCGCGTCCGGCGCCGACCTCCCCGACCTCCGGCGCGTCGTGCTGCTGTCGGGGACGCCCGGCGCCCCCTCGGCGGGCCCGCCCCAGTCCGACTGGGCCGGCTTCCTCGCCGGCGGCGCGGCGGTGAGCGCGGAGACCGCCCGGGACAGGGCCGCCGCCGTCCGCGCCGACGACGTCTGCGACATCGTCTTCACCTCCGGCACGACGGGGCGGCCGAAGGGCGCCATGGCGACCCACGGGCAGACGCTCCGGGTCTTCGCCGCCTGGAGCGGAGTGGCCACCCTGCGGCCCGGTGACCGCTACCTGCTGGTCAACCCGTTCTTCCACACCTTCGGATACAAGGCCGGCGTGCTCGCGTGCCTGCTCAACGGCACCACGATGCTGCCTGAGCCGGTCTTCGACGCGCGGCGGGCGGCCGAACGCCTCGCCGCCGAACGCGTCACCGTGCTGATGGGCCCCCCGACGCTCTTCACCTCGCTGCTGGAACTGCCCGGCCGGCCGCCGCACCGGGTGCGCCTGGCGGGCACCGGCGCGGCCGACATCCCCGTCGACCTGATCCGCCGCATCCGCCGCGACCTCGGCATCCCCGACGTGTTCACCGCCTACGGGCTGAGCGAGTCGTGCGGCGTCGTCTCCGTCTGCCCGGTGCACGCCGACGCCGAGACGGTCGCGCGCACCACCGGCCCCGCCCTGCCCGGCACGCGGATCCGGATCGTGGACCCGTCCGGACGGGAGCAGCCCCCCGGCGCGGCGGGCGAGATCTGCGTGCGCGGCTACAACGTGATGCGCGGATACCTCGACGACCCGGAGGCCACCGCCCGGGCCATCGACGCCGACGGGTGGCTGCACACCGGCGACGTCGGGTCACTCGACGAACGCGGCTACCTCACCGTCACCGGCCGCATCAAGGACATGTTCGTGGTGGGCGGCTTCAACGCCTACCCCGCCGAGATCGAGAACGTCCTGGTGAAGCACCCCGCGGTGGTGGACGCCGCCGTGGTCGGGGTTCCCGACGCCCGGCTGGGCGAGGTCGGCGCGGCCTTCCTGGTCACCCGGGCCGAGATCGACGCCGACCGGCTGAGCGATTGGCTCCGCGGACGGCTCGCCAACTTCAAGGTGCCACGCCACTTCCGCGTCCTGAGCACCCTGCCCCGCAACGCCGGCGGCAAGGTCGCCAAGCACGAGCTCCGGAAGCTGCTGTGAGGCCGGGTGCGCGCGGGTCAGCGCGGCCCGGGGCCCGCCGTGCGCCCGGACGCGGCGAGGGCGTCCAGGTCGGCCAGCATCTGCTCCGCCAGGTCGCGCTCCATGCCGTGGTAGCGGGTCGCCCAGCGCGCCACCAGCTCCGGATACGCCCAGGCGGGATCACCCGCGGCGGTCTCCCGGGAGCTCTCCGCCTCGGCGGCCAGCCGCTGCGCGGCGTCCCGGTGCTCGGTCACGATGTGCCGCAGCCGGCCCGCCGTCGCCAGATGCCCCAGCCAGACCCGCAGCATCGGCCCGTGCTTGAGCACCGGCGGCTCGACCGGAGCGCCCGCTGCCCAGCCCCCGAGGGCCTCGCGCCCCTCCTCGGTGATCCGGTAGAGGCGGCGGGACCGGCCGTCCTCGGCGGTGACCGTCCGCGACGCGGCGTACCGGAGGGTTTCCAGCCGCTTGAGCTCGGTATAGATCTGGCTCATGGCCGGGCTCCAGTAGAAGAACCGGAGGATGTGCCCGACCCATTTGCGCACTTCGTAGCCGGTCAGCTCCGCGCCGAACGACAGGATGCCGAGCACCGCCCACGCGGTGGCGGGCAGCCGGGCGGCGGGCGGTTCGGGGGAGCTCACCATGAGCCCAGCGTAACCATGATCGATCCCCTTCGACACAAGGAGGCCCGGGTGCCCGACTCCCGCGAGTCGCAGCTCAAGGACAAGGTCGTGATCGTCACGGGCGGCGCCCGCGGCCTCGGCGCGGCGGCCGCCGCGCGCATGGCCGCGGACGGCGCGCGGCTCGTCGTGACGGACCTGCTGGAGGACGCGGGCGCCGCGACCGCCGCGGAGATCGGCGGCCTGTTCGTCCGGCACGACGTGACCGATCCGGACGGCTGGCGGGCCGTCACCGACGCCGCCCTGGACAATTACGACCGGATCGACGGCCTGGTCAACAACGCCGGGATAGCCTCCAACTCCCTGCTGGAGAACGAGACCCTGGAGTACTTCGAGCGGGTCGTCAGGATCAACCTGACCGGGGTGTTCCTCGGCCTGAAGGCGGTCATCGAGCCGATGAGGGCGGCCGGCGGCGGCTCCATCGTCAACATCTCCTCGGCCGCCGGGCTGACCGCGCTCCCGCTGACCTCGGGCTACGGGGCGTCCAAGTGGGGCGTGCGCGGCCTGACCAAGATCGCGGCGGTCGAGCTGGGCCGCTACCGGATCCGCGTCAACTCGGTGCATCCGGGGATGACGTACACGCCGATGACCGCCGAGCACGGCGCCGAGCTCGGCGAGGGCAACTTCCCGCTCGCCGCGCTCGGCCGGGTGGGCGAACCCCGGGAGATCGGCGAGGCGGTGTCCTTCCTGATCTCCGACGCCGCCCGGTACGTCACCGGCGCCGAACTGGCCGTGGACGGCGGCTGGACCGCCGGCGAGGTCGTCATGATGGCGAACGCGGGCGGCTGAGGACGCCGTGGCCCTCGACCCCCGCGCGGCCGTCATCGCGGCCGCGATGACGGCCGGATTCCCCGAGCTCGGCACCCGGGTGACCGACGCGGCGCAGGCCCGGCGGATCCTGGCGGCCGCCCCGCGGCCGGACCTGGACCCCCTCCCGGTCGCCGCGACGGAGGACCTCCTGCTGCCCGGCCCCCATCGGCTGCCCGTCCGGATCTACTGGCCGCACGCACCGGCGCCCGCTCCCGTCGTGGTCTTCTTCCACGGCGGGGGCTTCACCCTGTGCGGGCTGGACACCCACGACCGGCCGTGCCGGGCGCTGGCCGCCGACACCGGCGCGATCGTGATCTCCGTCGACTACCGCCTCGCGCCCGAGCACCGCTTCCCCGCCGCGGCCGACGACGCCCGCACCGCCGTGACGTGGGCCCGCGCGCACGCGGCCGCGTTCGGCGGCGACCCGGAGCGGCTGGCGGTGGCGGGGGACAGCGCGGGCGGGGCACTGGCCGCGGTGACCTGCCTGGACGCCCGCGACGCCGCCGGCCCGCCGATCGCCTTCCAGCTCCTGATCTATCCGGTGACCGACGCGGCACAGGACACCGCGTCCTACCGGCAGCACGCGGAGGGAGGCTTCCTCACCGCGGCGGCCATGCGCTGGTACTGGCAGCAGTACCTGCCCCACCCCTCGCACGGCCTGCACCACCGCGCGTCCCCGCTCCGCGCCGCCGACCTGTCCGGGCTGCCGCCGGCCTGCGTCATCACCGCCGAATGCGACCCGCTGCGCGACGAGGGAGAAGCGTACGCCGCACGGCTGTCGGAGGCCGGAGTGCCCGTGCGGGCGCATCGATTCCCCGGAACCTTCCACGGCTTCTACGGACTCGACCACGCCCTCCCCGCCGCCGCCCGCGCACGAGAACTGGCCGCCTCCGCCCTGCGCGACGCACTCACCTGACGGCGCCGAACGTCCGGGTCGGGCGGCGGGTTCGTCGCGTGGGTGGTGCGCGAGCCCCCGCCGCGCCCCTCTTATCGGTAGTCGCGGCGCCAGAAGCGGCGTCCGGTGAGCAGGAGACCCGCGGCTCCGCCCAGAGTGAGCCCGATCGTTCCGGTGATCATGGCGATGCCGGGGACGCTCCCGTCCCCATCGGACGAGTTCTCCGCCGCCGGTGCGGACTTCACGGTGGTGGCCGGGGTTGCCCGATGGTGGTCGTGGACGGCGGGTGCGCCGGCCGGGGCGGAAGCCGGCTTGTCGGCCCCGAGCTTCGCGGCGGGGTCGGACGGGCGCGTCGAGGGGGTCCCGGAGGCGGAGCCGGTCGCGGGCTTGGAGCGGGTGGAGGCGCCGGGGGCGGCCGCGGTGCCCTTGCCGCCGAAGACGACGTCGGAGCAGGAGTAGAACGCCTCCGGGCTGTCGCTGCGCTGCCAGATGGCGTAGATGAGATGGCGGCCCTTCTTCCCGGCGGGCAGCCGGCCCGGCAGCAGGTAGGTTCCGTCGGCGACCGCCGGGTCGCTCTTGGTCAGGAACGGCTTGCTCTCCAAGTCCGCCCAGGTGAGCGGCTTGCGGGGATCGTAGCCGTCCTTCGTGACGTAGAGCTGGAACGTTCCCCGGTGGGGTGCCGTCACCTTGTAGCGGAGCGTGCGGGCGGTGCCCGCCGCCAGTTCCGTGGCGGGCCAGTCGGCCCGGGGGAGGTCCAGCCCGCGGAAGGCGGGGACGCCCGCACTGCACAGCCGGCCGTCGGGGATGATCTGCACGGGCACGGCGGTCACTCCGGCGGCGGTCGAGGCGCGACGGAGGGTCGCGGCGCAGGTCTTCATCGGGCTCCCATCGGAAAGTGTTGTTCGATGGGGGCAGACGCTACCGCCGCGAATGGCAGTCCATAACTCCTCTTCAGGCATTCTTAAGCGACGCATCAGCGAAATATAACGTCGCCGCGCAAATGGTCGTCCGTGTCGTTCGGACTTGCGGAAATCGGGCTTAGGGGGCTACTTTCCCGAGTGACTCGAATTCCGTGGCGCCGTGGGGGATATATTGCTTGTTGCGAGGACGGGCGTGTTCCTTTTTTCAGTGTCCGGCCGGCTAGCGGCGGTGGCCGGCCCGATGCTTTCTCGACCGTCCCGAACGGCGGGGCGCGGACTTCTCGGCCGTGCGCAGCCACACCTGGATCTGCGCCCCGCCCAGGGGAGAGGTGCCGATCCGCAGCGAACCGCCGGTCGTCTCGGCGAGCCGGCGCGCGATGTCCAGGCCGAGGCCGGTGGAGCCCGCCCCGCTGGCCCCGCGCCGCAGCGCCGCCTCCGGTTCGGCGATGCCCGGCCCCGCGTCCCCGAACAGCAGGCCGGCGGCGTTCCGGCCGCGGTGGACGGTGACGGAGAAGGCGGTGCCGTGCGGGGTGTGCCGGAAGATGTTGCCCAGCAGGGCGTCGACCGCCGCGGCGAGGTCGGCGGCGGCCACCGGGACCGGCACCGGGTCGTCCGGGACGAGCACGTCGAGCGCGCGGTCCTGGTCGCCGGCCAGCGCCGACCAGAAGTCGAGCCGCTGCCGGACGACCTGCGCCGCGTCGCACCGCGCGGGGACGCGGTCCTGCCGCCGCGCGGCGTCGATGATCTCGTCGACGGCCTGCTCCAGCCGTCCGAGGGCGTCCTGGCTCTGGGCCATCCGCACCGGGTCCGCGGGGTTGGCGGCGAGGCCGCTGAGGTTCAGCCGCAGCGCGGTCAGGGGCGTGCGGAGCCGGTGCGACAGGTCGGCGGCGGCCTCGCGCTCGGCGGCCAGCAGCCGCGCGAGCTGGTCGGCCATGTGGTTGAACGCCTCGCCCGCCGCGCTCAGCTCGGCGGGGCCGGCGGGTTCGACCCGCGTCGTCAGGTCGCCGCCGGCGACCCGGGTGACCGCCTGCGCGAGCCGGTCGGCGACCTCGACCACGCGGACGGCGAGCCGGTCCGCCATGGCCACCGACACCAGGACCAGCGCCAGCGCCACGAGCACCAGGATCAGCCAGGACTTCAGCACGCCCCGGCCGAACTCCGCGTCCGGGACGAACACCTCGATCACCGCGTGCCGGCCGGGGCCCAGCGTGACCGGGCGCACCACGATGGTCCCCTCCCGCGCGGAGGTGGCGAAGGAGCGCTGCTGCGCACGGGCCCTGCGCAGGTCGTCGGCGGTCGCGCGGGGGACCCCGATCGGCGGCCCGGTGGGCAGGTGCAGGGCCATCGACCCCGCGGCGCCGGCCGCGGTCGACCCGACGGCCTCGTTCAGCGCCGCCGGATCGGTCGTGACCATCAGCGCCGGGACGAGGGACTCGGCCTGCCGCACCGCCGTGCTCAGGGCCCGGTCGCGGGCCATCTGGCCGTTCAGCAGGCCCAGCGGCACCACGAACGACAGCGACCATCGCCGTCACGGCCGTGGCGATCCGCGCCAGCGCCCCTCTCATCCCCACCCCGTCCTGTTCTGTACCATCACGTCACCGGCGGCCGGTGTCCCTTTTAATTGCACTGGTCTGATAGAGAGCTGATAAATAGCGATGCGACGTATGCGGGTTCCGATTCGCTTCATTGCGGTCTGGGTCGCCGTCACCGCGACGGGCATGGCGATCAGCTGGGCCGGTGTGGGGGACGCCCTGCGCGGCACGGTCGTGGAGTCTCCCGATCTCGCCGCCGGAATTCCGGTCGAGACCGGTCGGCCGCCCGCCCTTCCGCCCGCGGCATCCGATACCGGGCCGTCCGTCGTCCCTCCTACGCGCGATCGGTCCACTCCCTCTCCCACTCCGTCAAAGCAGGCGGTGCGCCCTTCTTCTCCCGCCGCGTCGCCGGCGGAGAGAACGCGGACCTATGTGGTGAAGTCGGGACGTGTCGTCTACGCGCTGAACGCCAAGACGGCACGCCTCGTCTCGGCCACTCCCAAGGCCGGGTTCCAGACGAAGGTGTGGCGGACGTCCACCTGGATCCGGGTGGACCTGACCGACGGGACGCACGGCTCGACCGTGATCGCGGTCTGGAACGGCCACCCCCCGATCGTCCAGGTGAGCGAGTTCTGACACGCGCGGACGCCAGGCCGCGCGCGGTCAGTCGACGCCCACTCCCGCGGGTTCGCTGAGCATCAGCCCGACACCGCGCACCGTGTGCAGGTACCGGGGCGAGGCCGCGCTCTCGCCGAGCTTGCGGCGCAGCCACGACACGTGCACGTCGATGGTCTGGTCGTCCCCGTACGGCTGCTGCCACACCTCCGACAGCAGGTCACGGCGCCGCACCACCCGGCCGGCGTTCTCCGCCAGGAAGGCCAGCAGGTCGAACTCGCGCCGCGACAACTGCAGGGGCACCCCGTTCAGCACGGCCTGGCGCCGCTCGACGTCGATCCGGAGCGCTCCGACGACCAGCGCCTCGCGGCGCGGCTGCGTCCGCATCCGCCGCAGCACCGCCAGCAGCCGCGCGTGCAGGTGCTCCGCGGAGAAGGGCTTGACCACGTAGTCGTCGGCGCCCGACTGGAGCAGCCGGATGATCTCCCGCTCGCCGTCCCGGGCGGTGGCCACCACGACGGGCACGTCGGAGACGGCCCGCAGCATCTTCAACGCCTCGCCGCCGTCCAGGTCGGGGAGCCCGAGATCGAGCACCACCACCTCGGGCGGATGGGACGTCACCTCGCGCAGAGCGTCCAGCGCCCGGCCCGCGCTCCGCACGGAATGCCCGAGCGCGGAAAGTTCCCGGACGAGCGCTCTCCGCACATGCTCGTCGTCTTCGACCATCAAAACACTGACCACGCGCCAACCATAAACCGTCCCGATGGCATTGCACCCGCACAAAACGTCCGACGCGGACGGCGGGGTTACGGCCGCTAGGCGCGTCAGCCCTCGTCACAGCCTCGCGGGCGGCATCTCTTAAGCAGATGTTAAGCGGACGCTGACGCGATTCTAAGGGGCTTGCGCCTACCGTCATCGCCATTCCGCATTCTCCGGAGACCGCCCGCCGAAGCCGGGGGCCCGGAGAAGTTTCTCTGTTCTCGGCGTGGCGCGACGCGCTCGTTGACCGTTGCCCGGAGGTCGTCATCGAAACCAGCTCGGGAGGCCCCGACGTCGATGCCAGGGGCGCCGAGGACCGTCAGAACGCGTCCGCCGCGAGGCCGTGCGGGTTCTGCCGCCGGCCGGTTCCCCAGGCGCCGGGCGGGCCCCCGCGGCGCTTCTGCTCCGGCGGCGCCGGTCCGTCGGCGTGCGAGACCGCCGCCGCGGAGCAGCGCGCCCGGGAGATCGGCGCCCCCGGACTCACCGGGAAGGTGGCCGTCACCCGGGACCTGGTCGAACGGCTGGAGGACGCGGCGGCCCGGCTCGCCACCGCGCTCGACGGCGAGCTCACGGTCGCCGGTGTCGAGGCACGGATCGCGCAGGTCCGCGCCGAGACCTCGGCGGTCGAGGCGGAGGCCCACCGGGCGACCGAGACGGCGCGGTCCCAGGCCAGGGAGGCGCTCGGCGCCGCCGACGCGCAGCGGCGGCGGGCGGAGGACGCCGAGGCGCAGAACGCCGAACTGCACGGCCGCCTCGACGAGCTGACCGCCCGCTACGAACGGGCCGGCGGCGACCTCCGGCAACTCGCCCGCACCGCCGAGGAGACCAACGCCGCGCTGGCCGCGACCCGCCGCGACCGGGCGCAGCTGGCGGACCAGGTCACCGAGTTGACCGGCTCGCTCCAGTCGAGCCTGGAGGAGGCCAAGCACCTGCGCGCCGCTCTCGTCACCGCGCAGGCCGCGGAGAAGGCCGTCCGCGACCAGGCCGCGACGATGGCCGCCGAACTGCGGCAGCAGCGCCTCCGCGCGGACGAGATCACGGCCGAGCGCGCCGCCGCCCTCCAGGACGCGAGCCGGGCACGCGCGGAGGCGCAGGCCGAGCACACCGCGCGCGTCAAGGCCGAGCAGCAGGCCCGCGACGCCCGCGACCAGATCAAGGACGCCCTGCTCCAGCGCGACCGGGCGCTGGAGAGCACCCGCTCCGCCCACGAGCGCCTCGACCAGACCAGGACCGCGCTGGCCGAACAGCAGGCGGAGGCCGCCCAGCAGGCCCGGCTCGCCGGCGAACTGCAGGGCAAGGTGAGCATGCTGATCGCCGAACGGGACGCCGCCCGCACGGAAGCCGAACGGGCCCGCCGGAGCATCGACCAGTTCATCACCGACCAGCGGCGGGGAGCCGAGGCCGCCGAGGGTGTCCAGCACCTCAGAGCGATCGGCCCGCAGACGACCGGCCGCCAGGAGGGAACGGGACAGCCGGACGGAACCGTCTCGATCCTGCACCGCCGCCCGCCAACCGGAACCGGCCCACCCCCCGCAGCCGCCGCCGACCACTGACCGCCCCCGCCTCCGCAGCCGTCGGCTCAGACCGTGCGGGCGTTCTCGGCGGCGCGGGTGATGCCGCGGCACATGCCGCCGAAGACGCGGTCGTGGAAGGGCCGGAACACCCACCAGTAGGCGTGGCCGGCCAGCCCGCGCGGATGGAACAGCGCCCGCTGCTCCAGCACGCTGCGGCCGTCCTCCGCGCTCACCCTCAGTTCGAGCCAGGCCAGGCCGGGCAGCCGCATCTCGGCCCGCAACCGCAGCAGCCGGCCCGTCTCGATCTCCTCGACGCGCCAGAAGTCCACCGTCTCCCCGATGCGCAGCCGGTGCGGGTCCCGGCGTCCGCGCCGCAGCCCGACGCCGCCCACCAGCCGGTCGAGGACGCCGCGCGCCCGCCAGGCGATCGGGAAGGAGTACCAGCCGCGTTCTCCGCCGATCCCTTCGATGACGTCCCACAGCCGCTCCGGTGGAGCGTCCGCCCGGCACGATCGTTCGTCCGTGTAGAGGCTGCCGCCGGCCCAGTCCGGGTCCGTCGGCAGCGGGTCGCTCGGGGCGCCGGGGGTGCTGGCCGACGACCAGCGCGTGGCGACCTCGGCATCGCGGACCCGGCGCAGTGCCAGCTCGACCGAACGGTCGAAGCCGGTCGGCCCGTCCGGCGGTGGAGGAACGTACCGGCTGATGTCGTTCTCGGTGCACACGACCTCGTTGCGCAGCGACTCCACCAGCGGGCGCGCGAGCCCGCCGGGAACCGGGGTGATGGCTCCCACCCACAGGCTCGACAGGGACGGGCTCAGCAGCGGGACCGGGATGATGACGCGCCGGTTGAGCCCGGCCACTGCGGCGTACCGGCGCATCATGCCGGCGTAGGTGAGCACGTCCGGCCCGCCGATGTCGAAGCCGCGGTTCACGTCGGCGGGCAGGTCGGCGGCCGCCACCAGGTAGTGCAGGACGTCCCGGATGGCGATCGGCTGGATCCGCGTATGCACCCACCGCGGCGTGACCATCACCGGGAGCCGCTCGGTGAGGTAGCGGAGCATCTCGAACGACGCCGACCCCGAGCCGATGATCACCGCGGCGCGCAGCCACACCGCGGGCACCCCGCTGTCGAGCATGATCTTGCCGACCTCGGCACGGGACCGCAGATGCGGCGACGGTCTCTCCTTCGGATCCATGCCGCCGAGGTAGACCAGCCGTCCCGCCCCCGCGTCCCGCGCCGCCCCGGCGAACGTGCGCGCCGCCCGGCGGTCGTTCTCGGCGAAGCCGCCCGCGCCGCCGATCGCATGGATCAGGTAGTAGGCGACGTCGACACCGTCCAGCGCGCGCCGGGTCGCCTCCGGATCGGTGGCGTCGGCCTCCACGATCTCCACTCGTCCGGCCCAGGGATGATCGCGCAGTCGCCGCGCCGAACGGGCCATGCACCGCACCCGGTGACCGGCGTCCAGCAGTTCGGGGACCAGCCGCCCCCCGATGTAGCCGCTGGCTCCCGTCACCAGGCACAACTTCCGGCGGTCCGCGCCCTGCCCGCGTTCGGGCATGGCCGACGCATCACCGCCGTTGGTCATTCTCCCCCCTCGGTCGGACGCTGCCTACCCAGGGTCTGGCGCGCACAACGCACGGTGACCGGATTTTGCCGTAGCCGGAGACGACGTCACCCCGACCGGCGCCGGCCCGGTCCTGGAGGGGATCGGCCGCAGGGCTGCCGGTGCACGCGCTGGCGGCGGCGCTGGCCGAGGCGGACGACGTGCTGGAGCCGCAAGTTTTGAAGCGGTTTGTCCCAGGGCACGGGTGTGTGCATGACCCCGCCCATGCCGCCGCCCGGACCCGCCGCCGAGGCGGGGCACCCGCGTCCGCGGCTCGCGGTGTCCAGCTGCCTGCTCGGCGCGCCGGTCCGCTACAACGGCGGCCACAGCCGCGACCGGTTCCTCACCGGCCCTCTCGCGCACCATGTCGACTGGGTCCCGGTCTGCCCGGAGATGGAGATCGGCCTCGGCGCGCCCCGGCCCACCCTGCGCCTGCTCTCCGACGGGCATCTCGTCACCAAGGACGGTTCCGCCGATCACACAGGGGCGATCACGGCGCTGGCGGACGACCGGCTCTCCGACCTCGCGGACGTCGACGGCTACGTGTTCAAATCCCGCTCGCCCAGCTGCGGGCTGATGAACCTGCCGCGCTACGCGTCCGGCAGGCCCGGCGAACGCACCGACGGGCAGCCGGTGGACCGCCGCGGCCGCGGCCTGTTCTCCGACCGCGTCATGAGCGCGCTCCCCGACCTGCCCGCCGAAGAGGACGGACGGCTCAACGACCCCATCCTGCGCGAGCACTTCATCGAGCGCGTCTTCGCCCAGGCGCGGCTCCGCGAGTTCTTCGAGCACGACTGGCGTCCGCGGGACCTGGTCGCCTTCCACACCAGGCACAAGCTCCAGATTCTCGCGCACGACCCGTCCGCCTACCGGAGTATGGGACGGATCGTGGCACGGGCGGGCACCGGCGACCGCGACGATCTGGAATCGGAGTACCGCCATGCCTTTGCCGCCGCTCTCGCCATCCGTCCGAAGCGCGGCCGCAACGCCAACGCGCTCCTGCACGTCCTGGGCCCGCTGAGCGAGCACCTGAACCAGGCCAGGCGGCAAGACATCGTGGCCGCCGTCGAGTCCTACCGCCAGGGCGAAGCCCCGCTCAGCGTCCCGGTGGCGCTGCTGCGCCACCACGCCGAAGGCGAAGAACTCGCCTACCTGGCCGAACAGACCTACCTGGACCCCTTCCCGGCCGACCTCGTCCTGCGCCACCACCTCTGAACCACCGCTCTCCGGTCCGTACCCGGTTCGTGCCCGTGGGTCATGCGGGGCGGCGGCGCCGGTGAGCGCGCTGGCGGCAGGCCGGACCGCAGTAGCGAGGCGGCCGCCCGGTGGCGCGGACACGCAGCCGCGCGCCGCATTCCATGCAGTATTTGAGGTCGGCGGTTTCGTGTCGCGAAGAGAACGAGTCACGGAACGTTTCGTCTTTCGTGACGGCTCGGGGGCGTAAGCCGTCCAGCAGTAGCCGCACCAGTTGCGTGCCGCGTGCCTTGTCCCGATGTGCCGAACGCACCGCGGCACCACCGATGGTCAGTGCAGAGATGTCCTCGGTTTGAACATCGGTGCGTATCGCACCGGCGTGTTTGGCGTCGTGTACCAGGCGCTCCAGCGCCTCGAAGAACCGCTGCCTCGCCCCGGCCAGCATGGCGTGCGGCCAGCCTTCGTCAGTTGTGAGCGCGTCGCAGACGTGCTGGCGGCCCGCCGAGGTCTCGATCACCTCGAGTACGAATCCGAACAGCGCGTCTCCGGGGGCGGTACGGGCGGCCCACCGGTCGGCGGCGGCCACCAAGACCTCGACGTGTTCGGCGAGCACCGCCTCGACCAGGATCTCCTTGCTCGGGAAGTGCCGGTAGACGGTCCCGGCGCCGACCCCGGCGCGCTGTGCGATCCGGCCGAGTGAGACCTGCATCCCCTCCTCGGCGAACACGCGCAACGCCGTGCGCAGCACGATCTCCCGGTTGCGGCGCGCATCGGCGCGCCCGGCATGGGCCGCCCCTGGTGATGCCGTCATGTCACGAAATCCTTGTCTGCGGCGCAGAAGCGGGTGGAGCATTCCGGATCATCTCAGCATCCCCCGCCATTTCTGGAAAGGGCCCCATGACCACCGCGACACCGGCCGACCCCGATTCCCCGATCCTCGTCACCGGCGCCACCGGCAAGCAGGGCGGCGCCACCGCCCGGCGCCTCCTCACCACAGGACGACCGGTCCGCGCCCTGGTGCGCGACCTGACCGCGCCCGCCGCTCGCGAGCTGGCCGCCTTGGGCGCCCAGCTCGTCCCCGGTGACTTCGACGACCCGGCGAGCCTGCCGCCCGCACTCGACGGCGTCACCGCCGTGTTCGGCATACCACCCGTGGCCTTCGGCCCGGCCGGACCCGAAACAGAACTCGAGGCGACCCGCGGCCGGGCCCTGATCGACGCCGCGGCCGCAGCGGGTGTCGAGCAGGTCGTGTTCAGCACCGTCGCCTCCACATCGGGTGCGACACGGGGCAGGGAGGGGAAGCTGCTGATCGAGGACTACCTGCGCGACCACATCGCGCGGCCCACCATTCTGCGTCCGGTCCGGTTCATGACCAACTATCTCGGCGTCATGGTGACCGGCCTCGACGGCATCTCCCACGGCGTACACCGGCACGTCTTCCCGCCGCACGAGCCCATGCAGATCATCGCGCTGGAAGACGTCGCCGAGTTCGCCGTGCTCGCGTTCGCCGACCCGGCCCGGTTCGCCGGCCGGACCCTGGAACTGGCCGGAGACGAACCGACCCCGGTCGAGGCCGCCGTCGCGATCACCGAGGCCACCGGCATTCCGATCCGGTACGAGCAGCTCACGGACGGCCAGGCCGCCGCGCTCAACCCGCAGATCGCCGAGACACGAAGGAACTGGCAGGCCGGTCACCGCTGGCACGCCGACATCGAGACACTGCGCGTCATCCACCCCGGCCTGCGCACCCTGAGCGACTGGCTCACCGAGTCCGGTGCCGCCCTACTCCGCGCCCACCTCAGCAAGTCCTGACGCAGACCAGTGCCGTTGCCTCCTGACTACGGCACACCCCTCTTGCCGAGGGGCTCCAGGAGGGTGCTGTCGCGGTAGATGCGGCGGGTGCCTTCGAGGGAGGCAGCGGTGAAGCCGCGGATGATCGGGCAGGCGGCGCGGGGTGCGGGCCGGGTGGTCACACAGCGGTGCACTACCTGACGTTCGAGAGCGAGGGCGTTGGTGGGCGTCGCCGCCCTGGTCAATCTTGGCGATGACGGGGCCGTGGGAGCCAGTTCCGCTGTCGAGAGCCGGGGGCCGGGGGAGAGGGGGGCCTGGCCATGTCGCCGTCCCCACACCGACAACGGGGTCTGCGTCGAACGCCACTACACCGTGCAGACCGCCGCTGCGGACCTATGTATGATCATATCTTCAGATGAGCAGGTGTTGACTGGACGGCCGCGCATCCGAGGTCTTCGGTCTGTCCCTGGCGAACGTTGAGCAGAACGAGGTCGACGCCTCGGAGGGGAGATGCGATGGGCGCGGGACACGGGCACGGGCATGGCCAAGTCGTCGGGCAGGCCGCCGGGCACGCCGGGGGCCGCCACCGGTGGCGCCTGGGGGCGGCGGCCGCCCTGGTCGGCTCGTTCTTCGTGGTCGAGCTGGTCTACGGGCTGCTGTCGGGGTCCCTGGCACTGCTGTCGGACGCGGGGCACATGGCCGCGGACGTGGTGACGCTGACCGCGGCGCTGGTGGCGACCAAGATGGCGACACGGCCGGACGCCACCGGCCGCCGTACCTACGGGTCCTATCGCGCCGAAGTGTTCGCCTCAGGGTTCGCGGTGCTGGTGATGCTGGGCATGGCGGTCTACATCGGCGCCGAGGCCGTGTCCCGGATCGGCGAGGACGCGGAGGTGTCGTCCGGCCCGATGCTGGTCGTCGGGGCGCTCGGTCTTGTGATCAACCTGGTCGCGCTGGTCATGCTGCGTGCGGGGGCGTCGGAGAGCCTGAACGTCAAGGGCGCCTATCTCGAGGTGATGGCCGACACGGCCGGTTCCGTCGGAGTGATCGTGGCCGGCGTCCTGGTCGCCGCGACCGGGCAGGTGCTCTTCGACACCGTCGTCGCCATCGCGATCGCCGGTTTCGTGGTCGTGCGCGCGGTCGCCCTGGGACGGCAGGTGCTGGCCGTGCTCGGGCAGCACGCCCCCGAGGGCCTGGACGTCGATGCCGTGGCCGGTGAACTGGCCGCCATCGGCGGTGTCCGGAACGTCCACGACCTGCACCTGTGGACGCTGACGTCGGGCATGCACGTGGCCACCGCGCACCTGGTGACCGAAGAGAAGGCCGACAACCACGCGGTCCTGGACCAGGCCCGCGACCTTCTGCGCGAGCGCCACGGCATCGCCCACGCCACCCTCCAGGTCGAGCCGGCGTCCCACAGAGGATGCGACGAAGTCGGCTGGTGACGGCCCCCGCCGCTGTCCGGCCCCCGGCGGGGACCGGACAGCAGGGTGCTCCAGTACGAACCAGACGACCTCCGGAACGCTGAGCAGGCCGGTGACGGAGTGGACGAAGCGCCCTCCGGCGACCGGCCTCGCCAGCAGGACCATGCGACGCCGAACAGATCCGGCCACCGCCCAACATGGCGGACGCCCGGCGTCCCAATACCTGATCTTTTGCGCCAGGGCGACAGGGGAGTCGTTACGCCGGATGTGGTGTGGCGGGGTTCAGGTACGGCGTGAGCAATTCGTCGGCAAGGCGGCGGGCGGCGCGTTCGGGCAGGCCGTCCTCGATCATCCGGCTGAGGGTGTAGACGATCGACTGGACGAGTTCGGCGGTCCGGTCGGGGTCGCCTGCGCCGTGGTCGGCCAGGGCCGTGCGGAGCGGCGTCTGGAGTTCGTCGTGGAGTAGCCGGCTGGAGTTGGCCAGCGCGTCGGTGCGGCCGGTGGCCGCGAGGGCGCGGGCCAGCGCGTGGTCCCCGCGGGCGACCAGGCGGAGGTTGGCGTGGACGTAGGCCAGCACCCGGTCGCCGGGGGTCCCGGCCTTTCCCATCCGCGCTCTGACGTAGGCGGACCAGCGCGGGAAGGTGTCGACGATGAGGGCGTCGAGGAGATCGTCCCGGGACGTGAAGTAGGCGTAGACGCTGGAGCGGGCGAGCCCCGCCCGGCGGGCGACCGCCGCCATGCTCGGGGCCCGCTCGGCCTCCTCGGACAGCAGGCTGCGCGCGGCGTCGAGCAGGGCCGCCCGCTGCGCGGCCCGATGCTCGGCCACGGTCGGCGCCTGGATCTTCGGCACGCGGCCCCCTTCCCCGGCCCGCCGTACCCGCCGGACGGCCCGGCCGGGGCGTCAGGCGAGTGCGGTGAGGCGCCCGTCGATCATCTCGTACACCGTGTCACAGTGTTCGAGGACGTCGTGGTCATGGGTCACCATGACGGCCGCCACGCCATGCTGCCGCGACTCGCGGGCGAGCAGCCGGACGATCTCGTGGCTGCGCGCGCGGTCCAGGGCGGCGGTGGGCTCGTCGACGAGCAGCACGCTCGGCTCGGTCACGAGGGCCCGGGCGATGCCGACCCGCTGACGCTCCCCGCCGGACATCTGGTGCGGGTGCCGACCGGCCTTGTCCGCCATCCCCACGTCCTCCAGCAGTGCGAGCGGGTCGCGGCCGGAGCGCGCGCGGCGCGGCCGGAACCGCAGCGGCAGCCGGAGCTGGTCGAGGGCGCTCAGCGCCGGGACCAGGTTGCCGGCCTGGAAGACGAATCCGATGTGGTCGCGCCGCAGCTTCGCCCTGGCCCGCGCGCCCGCGGCCGTGAGGTCGAGCCCCGCCACCGTGACCGTGCCCCGATCCGGGCGGGCGAGTCCGCCGGCGACCGCGAGCAGGCTCGATTTGCCGGCGCCGGACGGGCCGACGATGGCGGCCAGCTCTCCCGCGCGCACCGAGAGGTCGACGTTGTCGAGAGCCTGGACGGTCTCACCGCCGTCGCCGTGCCGGAGGCAGACGCCCTCCAAGACCAGTCCCGGGCGCTCCGGCGCGGTCGCGCCGTCCTCGCGCGGCCCGGCGGCCGGTGCGGGCTGGTGGGTCATCGGTTTCCTCCAAGGGCGGTGGCCGGGTCGATGGACGCGATCCGGGCGACGGCGGCCCCGGCGCCGGCGAGCCCGAGCAGGACCAGCCCGGCGGCGGCGGTCGTGATGCTGGGCGCGCTGAGGGCGAACGGCGCCCCGCCGCCGGTGACGAGCGAGCCGAGGCCGACGCCGATACCCGCGCCGATCGCGACGGCGGCCAGCAGCAGGATGAGCGCCTGGGTGAGCGCGTCGCGCAGCAACCAGCTCCTGGACGCGCCCATGGCGCGCAGCACCGCGACCTCGTGCTTGCGCTGGATCGCCCAGACGGCGAAGAACGCCCCGACGACCAGGGCGGAGATGGCGTACAGGAAACCCTGGATGAGCTGCAGCGTGGACGTCTCGGCCGTGTAGCCGGGCGAGGCGCCGTAGGACTCCTCCAGGGTGAGGCTCTCGGTGCCGGCGGCCGCGTCCCCCGCGGTGAGATCGACCGAGGCGCCGGGCTCGGCGCGCACCGCCACCGCGGTGATCTCCCGGGTGGCGTGCGCGGGCACCGCGTCGCCCGGCGCCGCCCCGGCCTTGATCCGCTGCCAGGTCGGCAGCGGTACGTACGCCACGTCGACGTGCCCGAAGGTGTGCTGCCCCTCCAAGGCGCCGATGACGCGCAGCTTCGTGCCGAGCCGGTCGACGGTGATCGTGTCGCCGAGGCGCAGGCCGGCGTCCAGGGCCGTGCCGCTGACGACGATGCCGTCCGCGCCGTTGAGCCGCGAGCCCTCGCTCACCTTGGGGGCGAGGAACGACTCCGGCGCCACCCCGAACAGCGCGAGGTCGATGTCCACGCCCCGGTCGCTCTTGGCGTTGATGAGCGTGTTGCCGTAGGGAGCTGCCTCCGCCACGCCCGGCCGGCTCCGCCAGGCGTCCACGGCGGACATCTCCACCACACTCCGGGAGAAGGCGGAGTCGTGCTGGACGCCGCGTTCGAGCGCGAAGGACGTGACCGGGAGCTTCTGCAGCCCGGACACCCCGTCCCTGACCAGCCCCACCGACAGTCCGGACAGCATGACCATGAGGACCGCGATCAAAGCGACGACGGCGCCCATCAGCCCGAACCGGACCTTGGCGAACCGCAGCTCGCGAACGGCGAGGAACATCAGCCCCACACCCGCGTTTTTGTCGACATCATGTCGATAACATACCAACACCGTGTCGCCAACTTGTCGCGGTCCCCGAGGTCCGTCGTCTCGGTGCCGCCTGAGGTGGTCGATGCGAAGCCCGTGTCACGACCACCGGCACCCGCGGCCAGCGCGTCGCGCACCGCGTCGCCGGCGAACTCGGTCGGCGCCCGGCCGTTCTTGCGCTCCAGATCTCCCGGCGCGGCTGGAGCATTAAAGGGTAAATCGACATTTGGTTGCTCTTTATGCATGTGCCGGTTTTAAGTGACGCTCCGCGAGAATTACTGGCACGTCAGCCGTCCAAGAGGCCGACGCCGGGATTTAGGGGGCATCGTGAGCCAAGACGACAGGCGGGGCGCCGAGCAGGGCGCCACCGGGACGATGCGGAAGCGGGGCTCCGACGGGGGGTCGAGTGAACTCATCACTTCCGGCGGCAGTACCAGGATCGCCGACGCCGTCGTGGCGAAGATCGCCACCATGGCCGCCAGGCAGGTCGGCGGCGTGCACGAGATGGGCGCGGGCATGTCCAGGACGCTCGGATCGGTGCGGGAGCGCCTGCCCGGCATGACGGCCGACGACACCCAGGGCGTGGCCGTGCAGGTCGGCGAACATCAGGCGGCCGTCGACATCGACCTCGTCGTGGAGTACGGGCTTTCCATCCCCGACTTGACCGCCGCCGTGCGTACCAACGTCGTCAATGAGGTCGAGCACATGTGCGGTCTCGAGGTCGTCGAGGTGAACATCACCGTCGACGATGTCCATGTGGAGGGCGAGGATTCGGAAACGCGGTCGGAGGAGCCCCGAGTTCGATGATTGCCGGGTCGGACAGGGCGAAGTCGTCCCACCACCAACTCTGGTCCGTTCCGGACGAGGCACGGGATCCGGCCGGAGAAGGAGTGGGGGGCGAGGGGGACGCCTCCCGGGGAACGCGACCCAAGGGTGTGTCGGGCGAGAGAACCGACGCGGGGACGACCCGCGAAGACTCGGCACCCAGCAGCCGGGAGCCGCTCGCCGAACTGGCGGAGCGGGTCGGTGAGACGGCCCTGAAATGCCCGGACGTGCTGACCCTGACGGCCGGTCCGCGCGGTTGGATCGCGACCTACCGTGCCGGACCCCCTTTCACGGGGGTCGCAGTGCGCAAGGCGGCGATCGAGGTGGGGGTGGTCGTCCGGTACGGACGGCCCTTCGCCGAGATCGCCGAGGACGTCCGGCGTCTGGTGCGCCCGCTGGCCGGCCGGCGGACGGTGGACGTGCTGATCGGGGACGTGGCCGATGACGGTTGAGCGTCCCGCGGAGCCGAGGGAGAGATCGGGATGGATGTGAGAGTGCCGTGGCCCGTGATCGGCCTGGCCTTCGGGGTGGCCTTGGGGTTCGCCGGAGCGTTCGGTGGCGCCGGCCCGTTCTTCCTCGTCCTGTTCCTCGGCGCGCTCGGCTACGTGGTCGGCCGTGTCATCGAGGGCAGCCTCGACCTTAGACAGATCTTCTCTTCAGGAGGCTCGGGACGGCGGCCGCGATGACGAACACCGAACGAGGCAGGACGACGATCCGGGACCGGGCCGTCGCGCGCATCGTCGCGAAGTCCGTGCAGGATGTCGAAGCGTCCGGCGGACTCGGCCGGACGGTCCTCAGCGTGCCGGTGCCCGGGCGGCGTTCCGTTCGCACCGAGGTGCGGGTGGACGGGGACATCGTCACGGCCAAGGTGGCGCTGTCGGTGGCCTATCCGATGCCTGTGCGCGCGGTCGCCCGCCAGGTGCGCGAGAGCGTGCGCGAACGGGTGACGGAGCTGACCGGCCTGACCGTCCGGCAGGTGGACGTCGATGTGGCCGAGTTCGCACGCCCGGGTGCGGGCGAAAGGACCGTGCTGTGACCGAGCAAGCCGGTGCCCGGCCCGCCGTGGAGCCGCGGGCGGCCGAGACTCGCAAGGCCGACCGCGCGGCCAGGCACGCGTTCCGTTCCCGCCGGGTGGTGCCGGCCGTTGCCGGCGCGCTGTTGATGGCGGCGGCCGGCGTGCTGACCGCGATCGAGGTCATCACCGCAGCGCTGGACCGCCCGGCGCACATCTTCCCGTACGGGTGGGTGCGGTCCGCGAACTGGGACGACTGGTACGTACTCGCGATCTTCGCGGCCCTGGCACTGATCGGCGTCTGCTTCGTGCTGGCCGCCCTGCTGCCGGGCGCGTCCCGGATCGTCCCGCTGCACGGGCGGGATCCGAGCCTGCTGATGGGGGTGAGCAGGCGCGGGCTCAAGCGTGCCGTCGCCACTGCGGCCGAAGGGGCGTCAGGGGTGTCGGGTGTCCAGCGGGTCCGGCTGGGCCGCCGGCGGGTCATGGTCGTCGCGGAGACGCCCGTGCGCGAGCCCGCGGGGCTGGACGAGGGAGTCACCGAGGCCGTGCGCGATCGGCTCGACCGGCTTCGGCCGCTGCCCACTCGCTCCGTCGCGGTGCGAATCAAGCACAGGGAGGCGTGATGGACCGCCGTCCCGCGCACGTCAACCGCACTGGCCTGCTCCTGCTCGGCACTGTGCTCGCCGCCGCCGGGGGCGCCGGCTTCGCACGCGGCGTGGGCGCCTTCGGCGACGCACGATCCTCCTCTCCGGTGCTGACCGCGGAGGCGCGCCGCTTCGCCGATGAGAACAGCTGGTTCTGGCCGGCCGTGGCTGCGGCGGCCGTCGTCTTGGCACTGCTGGGACTGGCATGGTTGCTCATGCAGCTCCGTTCCGGCAGGTCGCGGGGCTTCATGCTGGAGCCGGACGCCGAGGCCAGCAGGACGCGGGTGGAGGCCGGAGCCATCACCGGCGCGTTGGAGGCCGAGATCGGCGAGTACCCGGGCGTGCGCACCGTGCGGGCCCGGCTGATCAGCTCGTCCAAGGGGTCCGAGCTTCGGCTGAAGGTCGCCTACGGCTCGGCCGCGGACCCCGCCGAACTGCGGCGGCGCATCCAGGACGAGGCGATTCCGCGGCTCTGCGCCGCACTCGAACGCGAGTCGATCCCCACCGTGGTGCGGCTGCACCCGCTGTCCCGGGAGCAGCCCGCGACCGTCATCTGACGCCCCGAGAGGAGCAAGGATGCCGCCGACGAAGGACACCGCGACCGAGCTGCGCAGCCGGGAGTGGTGGGACAACGAGGGCAATCCCGAGATGACCGCTCTGTACCTGGAGCGCTTCCTCAACTACGGCCTCACCGCCGCGGAACTGCAGGGGGGCCGGCCGATCATCGGCATCGCCCAGACGGGCAACGACCTGGTTCCCTGCAACCGGCATCACCTCGCCCTCGCCGACCGGGTCAGGGACGGGATCCGGGACGCCGGCGGCGTCCCGCTGGAGTTCCCCGTCCATCCGCTGCAGGAGACGGGCAAGCGCCCCACCGCCGCGCTGGACCGCAACCTCGCCTACCTCGGGCTGGTCGAGGTGCTGTACGGATACCCGCTCGACGGGGTGGTCCTGACGACGGGCTGCGACAAGACCACCCCCGCGTGCCTGATGGCGGCGGCGACGGTGAACCTCCCGGCGATCGTCCTGTCCGGCGGGCCGATGCTGAACGGCTACCACGCCGGCATGCGGACGGGCTCCGGGCTGGTGATCTGGCGGTCGAAACGCCTCCTGGCCAGCGGAGAGATCGACTACGACGAGTACATGTCGCGGGTGTGCGCGTCCGCGCCCAGCATCGGGCACTGCAACACGATGGGCACCGCGCTGTCGATGAACAGCCTGGCCGAGGCGCTGGGAATGGCCCTGCCCGGCTGCGCCGCGATCCCGGCCCCCTACCGCGAGCGGGCGCAGATGGCCTACGACACGGGCCGCCGGGCGGTGGCCCTGGTGCGCGAGGACGCCACCCCGCGCAAGATCATGACCTTGCCGGCGTTCGAGAACGCGATCGCCGTCGCGTCCGCCATCGCCGCCTCCACCAACGTGCCCATCCACATCAACGCCATCGCGCGCCACGCCGGGGTGGAGCTGTCCAACCGGGACTGGCAGCGGGTCGGCGCCGACGTCCCGGTGCTGGCGAACACCGCCCCGGCGGGGGAGTACCTCGGCGAGGACTTCTACCGGGCCGGCGGCGTCCCCGCCGTCATGCGGGCGCTGCTGGAGGCGGGGCACCTGCACGGCGACGCCATGACGGTCTCCGGCCGGACCGCCGCCGAGAACCTGGCCGACGCCCCGCCCGCCGACCCGGCGGTCATCCGCCCCGTCGACGACCCCGTCGCACCGCGCGGCGGACTCCTCGTCATGACCGGGAACCTGTTCGAGTCCGCGGTCATGAAGACGTCGGTCATCACCGACGAGTTCCGGGCCCGCTACCTGCCGCCGCCCGGCCGCCCGCAGACGTTCGACCTCCGCGCCGTCGTCTTCGAGGGGCCGGAGGACTACCACGCCCGCATCGAGGACCCCGGACTGGAGATCGACGAGCACTGCGTCCTCGTCATCCGCTACACCGGGCCGATCGGCTACCCGGGCTCGGCCGAGGTCGTCAACATGGAACTGCCCACGGGGCTGGCGCGGCGGGGCGTCATCGCGCTCCCCACGCTCGGCGACGGCCGGCAGAGCGGCACCTCGGACGCCCCGTCCATCCTCAACGCCAGCCCCGAGGCCGCGGCGGGCGGGAACCTCGCCGTCCTGCGCACCGGCGACCGGATCCGCGTCGACCTGGACGGCGCGCGCGTCGACGTCCTGCTGTCCGACGAGGAGATCGCCGCGCGGTGGGCCGAGTACGCGCCGCCGGCGCTGGAGAACCAGACGCCGTGGCAGGAGATCTACCGCTCCACGGTCGGGCAGTTGGACGGCGGCGGCTGCATGGAGCTCGCCGTGGCGTACCAGGACATCGCACACACCAAGGGGATTCCCCGTGACTCGCACTGACGGCCAGGGCACGATCCTGATCGCCGACTACGACTTCGGCGACGTGGACATCGAACGCGCGATCATCGAGGGCGCCGGGTTCCGGCTCGTCGCCGCGCAGTGCAAGAGCGAGGACGAGGTGATCGAGCGGGGCCGGGACGCCGACGGCGTCCTGACCCAGTACGCGCGGGTCGGGGCCCGCGCCGTCGACGCGTTCACCCGCTGCCGGGTGATCGCCCGCTACGGCACCGGCGTCGACATCGTCGACGTCGACGCCGCGACCCGGCGGGGCATCCAGGTCACGAACGCGCCGAACGAATGGTGCGCCGAGGAGGTCGCCGACCACGCCGTCGCGCTCTGGCTCGCCGCCGCCCGCAAGGTCTGCCAGTACGACCGGGCGACGCGGCAGGGGGAGTGGCACTGGAAGACCGGGCAGCCGATCTGGCGGCTGCGGGGACGGGTCCTGGGCCTGCTGTCGTTCGGCGCCATCGCGCGCCTCATCGCCGAGCGGGCGCAGGCGTTCGGCGTCGAGGTCTGGGCGCACGACCCGTTCCTCGACGAGTCCGAGATGCGGTCCCGCGACGTGCGGCCGGTGTCCTTCGACGACCTCGTGGAAGGCGCCGACTACCTGGTGGTCCAGTCGCCGCTCACCCCGCGGACGCACCACACCTTCGATCGCGCGACACTCGGCAGGATGAAGCCGAGCGCCGTCCTCGTCAACACCGCGCGCGGGCCCATCGTGGAGGACGCGGCGCTCCTCCAGGCGCTCACCGAGGGCTGGATCGCCGGCGCGGCGCTGGACGACCTCGAAGAGGAACCCGCGAAGCAGCGCGACTGGCGGCCGCGCAACGCCCTCCTCGACCTGCCCAACGTGATCGTCACACCGCACGCCGCCTACTACTCCGAGGAGGCCGTCGGGGCGGTGCGGCGCATCGCCGCCGAAGAGGCCGTGCGGGTCCTGACCGGGCGGCCGGCCCGCTCCCCGGTCAACGACGTGACGCCCGTCCCCTGATGGCCGCGAGCCCGCAAAAACTCGTCCAACCCGCGCATGGACCCTCGGACGGGATGGAACGGGCGCGGTGCGGACCGCGAGTCGGAGGAGGAGTTCGCCATGCTCGATCCGGATCCGCCGTTCCGGCCGGTCCGCCGCCGGGACGGCTACCTGCCGCTGGAGGACCTGGGCCTGGTCGGGGACGGCGCGACGGCGGCCCTGGTGGGCCTGGACGGTTCGATCCCGTGGCTGTGCCTGCCCCGCTTCGACAGCGAACCGCTGCTGTGCGGCCTGCTGGACGGCGAGAACGGCGGCCACTTCGCCCTCACCGTCGAGGACCTGCGCGATGCCCGCCACTACTACGAACCGGACACCGCGGTGCTGGTGACCGAGATGCGCGGCCCGGACGGCCTGGTCAGGATCACGGACGCGCTGGTGCTGCGCGCGGGCGCGGACCTGTCCGACGACGCGGGCGCGAGCCGGGGGGAGCTCGTCCGCTCCGCCGTCGTCCTCGACGGGACCGCTCGCCTGCGGGTCGAACTGCGGCCCCGCGGCGGCGCGCAGGCCCGGGCCCTGGCCAGCGGGCTGGAAGTGCAGGCGTCCGGGCGCCCGGACCTGCGGCTGCATCTGCGGTCCAACCACCCGCTGGACGGCCTGAGCACCGTCCACGACCTGCGGCAAGGCGATCGCTTCGACGCGACGCTGTCCTGGGGACGCGTCCACCGCCACCACCGTTTCGAACCCGAGGCGGTACTGCGCGACACCGCGGCCGCATGGCGCCGCTGGATGCGGAACTTCATCTACGACGGCCCCCAGGAACCGCTCGTGCGGCGCGCGGCGATCACGCTGAAGCTGTGCGACGACTGGGTCAACGGGTCGCTGGTGGCCGCGCCCACCTCCTCGCTGCCCGCGCCGATCGGCGGAGTGCGCAACTGGGACTACCGCTACGCCTGGATCAGGGACGCGGCCTTCACCGTGTTCGCGCTGCGCCGCGTCGGGTTCGGCGGCGAGGCGGACGCCTTCCTCGGCTGGGTCCTGGACGCCTTCGAGAACAGCCGGCAGCCGCGGATCATGTACACCCTGCGCGGCGACCCCGTCCCCGAGGAGGTCCAGGACACCGGTCTGGAGGGCTACCGGCGCTCGGCTCCCGTGCGGTGGGGCAACGGCGCCGCCGACCAGCGCCAGCACGACATCTACGGCGAGGTCCTGGACTGCGCCGACCAGTGGCTGCGCACCGGCGGCGACCTCCACCCGGCGCTGTGGTCCAAGCTGGCGGAACTGGCCCGCACCGCCGAGACCGCGTGGCGCGAGCCGGACCAGGGCATCTGGGAGGTGCGCAGCGAGGGCCGGGTCTTCACCTATTCCGCCGGGATGTGCCACGTGGCCCTGGACCGCGCCGCCGGCATCGGGGAGCGCCTCGGCCTGCCCGGACCGATCACCACATGGCGCGCCGCGGCCGACAAGGTGCGCGAGCTCGTCCTGGAGCAGTCCTGGGACGAGGACGCGCAATGCCTCAGCGAGCACCTCGGCGGCGGCGGGAGCCTCGACGCCAGCCTGCTCGCACTCCCGCTGCGGAAGGTCGTCCCGGCGCGGCACCCGCGGATGGCGGCCACCACGGCGGCCGTGGCCGAACGCCTGTCCGCCGGGGACGGCCTGCTCTACCGCTACCTGCACGACACGTCGCCCGACGGGCTGCCCGGAGACGAGGGCGCGTTCCTGCTGTGCAGCTTCTGGCTGGTCGACAACCTCGCCCTGCAAGGCCACATCGAACGAGCCGAGAGGCTGTACGACTCGCTGTGCGCCCGGGCCAGCCCGCTCGGACTGCTACCGGAGCAGATCGACCCGTCGACGGGCACGTTCATGGGCAACTTCCCCCAGGCGTTCAGCCACATCGGCGTCATCGCCAGCGGCGTCACCCTCGCCCGAGCAAAGGCAGGCGGAACAACATGATCAACCGACTCGTCGTCTTCGGCGCCACCGGAGACCTCAACGCCCGCTACCTGCTTCCGGGTCTGGCCGCCCTGCGCGCGGCCGGGCATCTCGACGATGGCTTCCAGCTGATCTGCGCCGACCGGAAGGGCCGGACGGACGAGGAGTTCCGCGACTGGGCGACCGAGCAGCTCGACCGGCACGCGGCCTCCGCGCCCGCCGACGCGCGGCGGTGGGTCGCCGCGACCACCCGGTACCGGCGGGCGGACGCCACCGACCCCGCCGACCTCGCCTCCCTCATCGCGGGCGACGGCCCGGTCGCCCTCTACCTCGCCCTGCCCCCCGCGGTTTTCCCCGGCACCGTCACCGCCCTGCGCGGCGCCGACCTGCCGCCGGGAAGCCGGATCGTCCTGGAGAAACCGTTCGGCGAAGACCTGGACAGCGCCCGGGAGCTGAACCGGCTGCTGGCCGAGGTCGTCCCCGAGCAGGCGGTGTTCCGCGTCGACCACTTCCTGGCCATGACCACCGTCCAGAACCTGCTCGGCAGCCGCCTGGCCAACCGCGTGCTGGAACCCATCTGGAACAGTGCGCACATCTCCGAGATAGAGATCGTCTGGGACGAGTCCCTCGCCCTGGAAGGCCGAGCGGGCTACTACGACGGCGTCGGGGCCCTCAAGGACATGGTGCAGAACCACCTGTTCCAGGTGCTGTGCCTGGTGGCCATGGAACCGCCGCTCAGCCTCGGCGAGCGCGACCTCCGCGACCGCAAGATCGACGTGCTGCGCTCGATCCGCCCGTTCACCGACGAGGACGTCCTGCGCCACACCCGCCGGGCCCGCTACGCCGCCGGGCGCGTCGACGGCCGCGACGTCCCCGCCTACATCGACGAGGACGGCGTGGACCCGCACAGCCGCACCGAGACGTTCGCCGAGGTGGAACTGCACCTGGAAAGCTGGCGCTGGTCGGGCACCAGATTCCGGCTCCGCAGCGGCAAGGCGCTCGAAGCCGACCGCAAGGAGGTCAGGATCTTCTTCCGGCCCGTCCCCCACCTGCCCTTCGGGGAGGCCGTCCCCAACGTGCTCCGCTTCGGGCTCGACCCGGAGGACGTGACCCTGGACCTCACCGGCATCGGCTCCGGAGTGCGAACCCTCACGCCCCTCACCATGACCGCGCAGATGGAGCCGTCCGACCTGCCCGCCTACGGCCGGCTGCTGCTGGACGTCCTGCACGGAAACGCGGCCCTGTCCATCCGGGGCGACGAAGCCGAGCAGGCGTGGCGGGTCCTCGCGCCCGTCATGTCCGCCTGGTCCAGCGGCCGCGTGCCCCTGCAGGAGTACCCGGCCGGCTCCCGCGGCCCGGCCCCCGCAGGCGAGGAGACCTAAGGGCCGCCAAGCCGCCCCGCGTCCGAGACGCGCCGGGGGAGCACGTGACACCGTTCGCCTCTCGGCCATGCCGATCAGGAGGTACGAGCGGCCCAGAGCAGGGCTTTGTTTGAATTCGAGAGGAAAATAAACCTGCCGACTTCCCGCAAACCATTTTATCTGGTTTTCTCGAATCAAACGATTTTTCATAATGCAAGGCTAAAGTGCGGCCCAAACATACATGGTCATCTCTGGAGGGTGAGCCGGATGTGCCGGGGTAAGTCCGGTCCCGGGGGAGGAGATGCCGTTCATGCTGGAGGCGATGGCCGGTGATTTGGCCTACTACTTTGGGACGGTCCAAAAGGTCTTGGTCTCGATCGGCTTTGTAGTGGTGGTGGCCGTGCTCGTGATCGCAAGGGTCGTCACGGTTCGGCGGCGCACCAAGAGGCGTGGCCGGTAATGCTGCCGGGCCATGTTCGGGAACTGGCGGCGGGCGGTGACGCAGTCGGCGAGCCTCACGGGCTTGGCGGCTCACGTTGGGCGGCTCGGTAGCAGGTGACATAACCGGCGGCAGGCCGTCCTCGGCGAAGAACTGGCGCCGTAGCTGCGCCGCTCCCGCAGCAGCTTCCACCGCGCAACCATCACGTCCACCGCCCCCCTACTCTCCAACCCGTTCACGGAATGTGTGCCTTACGCAGCGTGCCAAGTACCGACGCAGGTCACTGTCACACGAGCAGCGCCTCGAGCTGCGGAAGTCGGCCGAACAGGTCGGGGAGGCCGCGCACCCCGTTACGCACGGACTCGTGCGACAGGGCGAGGTCAGGACCGGTGCTCGCCTCGACACCGCTGAGGCACCGGAGGATGTTCCACCTCGTGTGCCCCAGCCAGCCGCCGATCATGAACACGAACCAGCTTGGACCTGCCGGCGGCAGCACTCCGCCCCCCGCGACATAGCCGTCGAGAACCGAGCGGAAGATGGCGGGCTCGATGTCGTCGAAGCCGGGTCCCTTCGCGAGGCTCAGCGCGGTCGAGCCGAGCTCACCGGACAGGTCGAGCATCCCCGAGAGCTCCCAGTCGAGCACCACCGGCCGACCTTCTCGAGCGAGCAGGTTCCACGGTTGGACGTCCCTGTGAGTCAGCACGACGGGGCCCGGCCGTTCGCAGGTGTCGACGAAGTGGGCGATCCCGAGGAACGTCTCGACGCGAGAGGCGAGCTCGTCGGCCCACGGCTGCCCGGTCGCCGCCGCCCGCGCGGCGAGCTCGGGCCAGACCCGTGAGATCGGGTCCTCGATCGGCACACGGGGCCACGCGACGTCGAGCGCGTGGATGCGCGCGAGGATCTCACCGATCTCGAACGCGTACGCCGCCGGCACCGGCGCTTCGGGCACCTTCTCGCCCTCGACCCATCGGTGAACGAGCGTGTGGTGGCCGGCCGAGATCGGCTCTGGCATCGGAATGCCGGCGGCGAAGGCCGCCCGCTCGAACCTGAACACGTCCTCGGCGCGATAGGCCCAGCGGCGGTCGACCAGGTTCAACTCCTTCACCGCGAACGCCCCCTGGTCGGTGTCGAGCCGGTACATCCGGTTGGCGAACCCCCCGTGGACGCGGATCATCGGCCCGATCGGCGTGCCGAGATGCGAAAGGTTCACCCACGCACTCTAGGAGGTGGCTCAACTCCCGGTTGGGGTAAGCCGTTGCACGGCGTCCAGGCCGGGATGGACGATGGTGGGGTGGCCGTAGCCGAATTCGATTTCGGCGTAGTGGCTGCGGTAGTCATCGGGCAGTTGCTTGTCCACGGATCGAGTCGTGCAACACACGCGATGACGCACGACACCGCCCTCACCACGGCATTCAGTTTCCGTCAGGACTCAAATCGCAGCGTGCTCGGCCACGGCGAACTCAGACCGGTTGACGGCCGATGACCGGGCGACGGCCGCCCTACTGGGTTGTCAATTGAGTCTGGTCTGCGGTGTCGACGTGCCGGCGACGAAGCGGCATGATCGGGGCGAGGTCGAGGCCGGGTGGGAGGGTGCCGAAGGCGGTGCCCCAGTCGCCGGTGAGGCGGGTGCAGAAGAAGGTGTCGGCGGCGGCGGGGGTGGCCGTGGCGGACGAGGAAGGATGCCTGCAGGGTCAGTGCCATGCGTTCCATGATGCGGCGGGCGCGCTGTTCGATGGTGTCCAGGTCGCCGAGGGAGGTCTTGATCTCGCGCACGGCCGCGTCGAGGCGGGCGTCGGCGCCGGCGGCGCGTTCGACCTCGGCGAAGTACGCCTCCACGGTCTGAGCTTTTTATCGTCTATCGTCGATGGACGATGAAGGAGACACAGAAGCCGCTCGACCGGGCGATCGCCGCCGAGTACGCGTCCTGGTTCAAGGCGCTGGCCGACCCGACCCGTGTCCAGATCGTGTCGCTGCTCGCACGGCAGGGGCGGCCGATGAGCGTGGGGGAGATCGTCGATGCCGTCCATGTCGGGCAGTCGACCGTCTCGGCACATCTCAAGGTGCTGTCAGAGGTCCGGTTCGTCCTGGTCGACCAGCACGGAACCGCCCGCCACTACCGGATCAACCAGGCATGCGTGGCCTGCTTCCCCACCGCCGCCGACCTGGTCATGGGACGCCCCGCGCCGGCCGCCCCGACCTGCCCGCCCGAAGGAGACACCTGATGCCCGACCCCAGCACCGGTGATCCCGTCGAGGTCATCGTCGCGCGGTACTCCGGCCTGGCCCGGCTCGCCCTGGCGGGCGGCGCCCCACACGACGGCGCTCCCTGCGGCGACTCCTGTGTTGACGCCGTCGGGTATCCGAGCGAGGACGGGATGCCCGAGGCCGCCCTGCGCGCCAGCCTGGGATGCGGCAACCCTCTCGCCGTCGCCGAACTGCGCCCCGGAGAGACCGTCCTGGACGTGGGCTCGGGCGGCGGCCTGGACGTACTGCTGTCCGCCCGCCGTGTCGGCCCCGGCGGAACCGCCTACGGCCTGCACGTCGGCGACGACATGCTTACCCTCGCCCGCGCCAACGCCGCCCAGGCCGGAGCCGACAACGCGCACTTCCTCAACGGCCGCATCGAAGACATCCCGCTCCCCGATGCCGGCGTCGACGTGGTCATCTCCAACTGCGTCATCAACCTTGCCGCGGACAAGCCCCGCGTCCTCGCCGAAGCCTTCCGCGTCCTGCGCCCCGGCGGGCGACTCGGCGTCAGCGACATCATCACCGAACCCGGCCTCGACCCCGCCGAACGCACCGCCGCCGCCCAACGGCGCCTCGGCTGCGCCGCCTCCACACTCACCGCAGAGGAGTATCACCGCGAACTCCGAACGGCCGGGTTCACCGCGGTCGACATCACCACGACCACCGGTACCGGCGGGCTGAACGCGGCCATCGTCCACGCCATCAAACCCGACTAGCAGGACGCACGCCATGCCATCCCATCAGCACCACGAGCACCCCGGCATCACCATCCGAGCCATGCGGCACCAGGACGCCGACCAGGTCCTGGCGATCTACCAGCAAGGCCTCGACACCGGACATGCCAGCTTCGAGACGACCGCCCCCACCTGGCAGGCGTTCGACACCGCCAGGCTCTCCCAATACCGGTACGTCGCGACCGACACCGCCGCAAACCCGGCCAACACAGTGCTCGGCTGGATCGCCGCCACGCCCGTCTCCGACCGCTGCTGCTACGCCGGAGTAGTCGAGCACAGCGTCTACATCTGCCCGCACGCCCGCGGCCGGGGCATCGGAGCCGCGCTGCTGACCACGTTCATCGCCGCCACCGAAGCCAACGGCATCTGGACCATCCAGACCGGCATCTTCCCCGAGAACACCCCTAGCCTCCGGCTCCATGCCAAGGCCGGCTTCCGCACCGTCGGCACCCGCCAACGCCTCGGCCGCCTCCACGGCCAATGGCGCGACGTCGTCCTCCTCGAACGCCGCAGCCCCACGGTGCTGTGACCCCGCGACGCTCCAGCACGCAGCGAGAGCCTAAACGCGATCAACTCGCTGACGCGGGTTACCCCTGAGGCCACGCCAGGTCGGTCTTCGGGGCGCGGACGACGATCTTGGCGTCGGCATGTGCCGCGATGGAGAACTCGACAAGTTGCTCGCCACGGCCGTTGCGGTACAACTCGGCATCCACGCACACGTCCTGGTCCACGCCGTCGACCAGAACCTCGACATCCGTACCGACCAGCGGGGTCCAGGTGTTGGGCTGGACGATCTGGAACTCGCTCATCCGGCAATCTTGCCGCGTCCCTCCGCATCGGCTGACCTGGGCTCAGGCCGGGCTGCGGCGGGCGGCACCGGCAGCCCGCGTGAGGGAGTGCTCAATGCAGGACCTAGCATCGCCTGCGCCGCAAGGCGGACCACGGCGGGACCGTGCTGCGGGTCGACGCCGACGCCAGAGGAGACCCACCTGGGTGCCTGTTTGCATACGGGCGAAAGTCGAGCAGTGTTGATGCGCCGTTACGAGGGCGTTGTCGCAGGCGAACGGCCGCTGTGGCTGTCCAGCATCGCGGATGTTTCCCAGGTCGACGGTGGACGCACCGCCGGAGAGGGCGTCGCGGACGAATGGGCCTGGCAGCCGTCTCCACCCGCGCCGACCGCCGGGCCGGAGCAGATCCTCCGATCAAGCCCGAGGCGAGGACGCTGAGCGCCACCCGGGAGCAATTGGAATGGGTTCCGGCCACGCTGTCACATTCGAGCGGTCGGCGGCGTCTTCATGTCGAACCTGCAACTCGTAGAGGAGGGCGGGCATGTCCAAACGAGTCATACCCCTGCTACTCGGACTGGTGGCCACGCTCGTGCTCGGCTTGGCAGGGCCGGCGTCGGCGATCACGTACGAGTGGGACACCGCTGAACGCGGCACCGATTCCATTCCGACCGAGATGCAGTGCGTCTGGAACGACTACGCCAGGGTGTGCTACCACTCGTACGGAGACACCTTCTGGGTCCGGGACGAGAACAGCGACGGCCAGTCCGCGGTCGCCGACTGGCGGGACTACTCGGGCGACACGGGCGCCCTCCGGCGGAAGGGCGGCTGCCGCAACGCGCTAGGGTCCGGGAAGTGGGCGCGCTGCAACAAGAACTTCGCCGAGATCGACACGATCTACTTCCGTCCCTGCCGGGTCAACTGGGGTGCCGGTGAGCGGACGCCGAGCGAATGCGGGTACTGGATCGCCTGCAAGGCGAACGGTACGGGCTGCTGGGCGCCCTCCTCGGCAGAGGTCACAGCCATACAGGAAGGGCGTAACCCGCTGAAGGTGCGCACTCGCTAATCGGACAGCACTGACCAGTGCCACTGTCCACCGCCGCTCGCCGAAACGGCCACGTTCAGCGGAGTGGTGTGGGAGTTGATCTCCGCGTGATCCTGTTTCTGCAGGTTAAGCAGTAAGTTCTGCTCGGTAGCGGGGTCGGGCGTGGTGCTGTCGATGACGCGCAGCCGGGCCTTGGTGAGGAATTCCAGTCCCATGTAGCGGCGGGCCTCGGTCCATTCGTCGGTCCCTAGATCGTTGCATCAGGGCCCACCCCCTGCCCCGCATCGTGTGAGCCGTGCTGAAACACGACATCGACTACCGCGAAGACGGAGCCGACTACTACGACCGGCCGACCCCGCCCGCCAGGCCGGCCGGCACACCAATGCTCTGCGCCGCCTGGGTTACGACGTCGTCCTCGCCCCGATCGACCCGCTACCCCAACGCCCCGCAGCCTGAACACCACCCCAGCACCCGAGTAGCGGAACCACCGGCCGGGGCCAACAACTGTGCCGTGGCTGAGGTCCCCAGTTTCGTTACAGCGAAGGGGTGCTGAGTGTGGAGGACTGGGGAGATCCGTAGGCTGCACCGGTCGGAGCAGATACCGATCCGGGCGATCGCCCGGAAGTTGGGGAGCGGCCGGAACGCGGTGCGGCGGACGGTTCTTTGCGATGCAGGTGCATGGCCGCCACCAGAACCATCAGGACCGCCAGTCCGGTTCCGGCGGTTGGTGTCAGGGTGGGGACGATTCCGGTGGCGGCCGGGCGCAATCAACCGATGGCGCCGAGTAGTTCCATCACCCCGATGAACCGCACCATCGCCGGGGGAATGCCTGCGGCCGCGGATATTTGCCGATCGGCTTGGCATTCGGCTGGGAGGCTTTCTCCAGGCCGGGTAGGGCGAACATGGGCAAGATCGCTTGCATGATCCACAAGAGCACGTTCATCGACAGACCATTTCTGTTGTCATTGGTGTTGGTGGCTCATGCACGGGTCTCATCCATGATGGTGTGCGGGCTCAGTGCCGTTCCAGTTCCACCTTCGGCAGCAGCCGGGCCAGCGGTGCGGGCAGCCACCAGGCGCGGCGGCCCATCAGCTCCATCGCCGCCGGGACGATCAGGCAGCGGATGATGACGGCGTCCACGAAGATCGCCACCGCCATGCCAAAGCCGGCCTGCTGCAGCATTCGTTCCGGGCTGAGCATGAATGCGGCGAAGATCAAGATCATGATCGAGCCCGCGGCCGTGATCACTGAGCCGGTGTGGGCCAGTCCCTCTCGGACGGCGTGGGACGGGTCGCCGGTGGAGCGCGTCCACTCCTCGTGGATCCGGGAGATCAGGAAGATCTCGTAGTCCATGGAGAGCCCGAAGACGATCGCGAAGATCATTACGGGCAGGTACGCCTCGATCGGCCCGCCCTCGATGCCGAACAGGCCGTCCTGGTACACCAGCTTCATCGCGCCGAGCGCGGCGCCGATGCTGAGCAGGTTCAGCAGCGCGGCCTTCAGCGGGATGAGCACCGAGCGGAACACCGCCATCAGCAGGAGCACCGAGAGGCCGACGACGATGGTCATGAACAGCGGCATCCGGTCGGCGACCTTGGCGGCGTAGTCCTCGGACGCGGCCGTGGCCCCGCCGACCAGATACTGCGCGCCGTTCTGCGCGGACAGTTCCGGCAGGACGTCGTCGCGCAAGGTGCCGACGAGCTGGGAGGTCTTCTCGTCCTGCGGGGCGGAGGCGGGGAAGACCAGGACGGTGGCGGCCTTGCCGTCCGGTGTGGGTATCGGGGCCGCGGCGGCCTGGACCGCGGGGACACCGTTCAGCGCCCGGGTCGCCTCCGCGGCGGCCTGTTCGGCGCTGCCCCTCCCGCCGTCGGTCACGACCAGCAGCGGGCCGTTGAATCCGGGGCCGAAGCCCTGGGAGAGCAGGTCGTAGGCCTCCCGGCTGGTGGCGCCGCGCGCGTCGCTGCCCGCGTCCGAGAAGCCGAGCCGCATGCCCAGAGCCGGCACGGCGAGCGCGCCGAGGATGACCGCCGCCGTCAGCAGGGCGGCCAGCGGTCGTCGCTGCACCACGGCCGCGAGCCGCCGCCACGCGGTGCCCTCGGCGGCCCGGCCCTTGGCTTGGCGCCGCTCGGCGCGCCGGGTGAACTGGCGGGCGAAGCGGCGGCCGAAGATGCCGAGTAGCGCGGGCAGGAGGGTCAGGGCGGCGAGCATGGTCACCAGCACGGTCAGTGCCACCGACAGCGCCATGCCCTGGATCGAGCCGAGGCCGAGGGCGACGAGGCCGAGCAGCGCCAGGATGACGGTGCAGCCGGCGAAGAACACCGAACGGCCCGCGGCGTCCATCGCGTTCACGGTGGCCTGCTCCGGCGTCTCGCCGCGCACCAGTTCGGCGCGGTAGCGGGCGAAGATCAGCAGCGCGTAGTCGATGCCGACGCCGAGGCCGACCAGGATCATCACCGGCGGGGTCCAGCCGGCGATCGTGAAGGCGTGCGAGGCCACGACGATGACGCCGACGGTGGACCCGACGGCGAACAGGGCGATGATGATGGGCAGCCCGGCGGCGATGACCGTGCCGAACATCATGACCAGGATGACCAGCGCGGCCAGCAAGCCCGCGCCCTCCGCGGCGCCGGTTCCGCCCTCGGCCAGCAGCCGGGCCGCGTCGCCTCCCAGCTCGGCCTGGAGCCCGCCGCCCGCGGCCTTCTGGGCGGTGTCGAGGATGCGCTGGGTGTCGGCTTTGGGCATGTCCTCCGACGGGACTTCCAGCACCACCGTGGCGTAGCCGATTGTGCCGTCCCCGGCGATGGCGCCCTCGCCGTCGTACAGGCTGCGAACCTGGCCGACCTTGGGCAGCCCGGTGACCTCGTCCAGCATGGCGGTCACGCGTCGCTGGACGGCGGGCTCGCGCAGGCCGCCGTCGTGGTGCAGGACGATCTCGACGGTGTCGGCGGCGCGCGCGGCGCCGTGCTCGGCCAGCAGGTCGGCCGCCTGCTGCGACTCGGTGCCGGGGAGGGAGAAGTCGTTGCGGTAGTCGTCGCCCGCGACCGACGCGGCGGCCCAGACGCCGCCCAAGATCGCCACCCACAGGAACAGGGCGAGCCACCTGCGGCGGTGGGCGAAGCCCGCGATGCGGACGAACACCCCTTGCCGCGACGGTGATCGGGGTGCCGGTTCTCGGTTCAGTTCGGTAAGTGTCATGGTCTCTTCCCCCTGGAAGGTGTCGAGCGTCCACGGATCGGACTGGGATTCCGTGGCTTGACGACGCAGCCCTCCCAGGTGTGACACCGACACCCGACACCCGCCCCCGGGACGCTCGCCGCCCTGGGGGCCGTGTCACATCCCGACCGGCTGCCTCGTCAACACCGCATGGGGACGACAGAGCAGGACGTGTGGGACGACGAAGAGTCGCTGGCACGGTCCTTCGAGGCCAACCGGCCGCGCCTGCTGCGCCTGGCGTACACGATGACGGGTTCGCTGGCCGAGGCCGAGGACTGCGTGCAGGAGGCGTGGCTGCGGCTGCGCGGGCTCGCCGACCCGGGGGGCGTCCGGAACCTCGACGCCTGGTTGACGACCACCGTCAGCCGGCTGGCGCTCGACGCCCTGACCAGCGCGCGTGCACGCCGCGAGCAGTACGTCGGCACGTGGCTGCCCGAGCCGCTGGTCGAGGCCCGCTCCCACGACCCGGCCGACCGCATCACGCTGGACGAGTCGGTGAGCATGGCGCTGCTGGTCGTCCTGGAGCGGCTCACCCCCGCCGAGCGCACCGCGTTGGTGCTGCACGACGTCTTCGGCGTCCCCTTCCTCGAGATCGCCGAGGTGGTCGGCCGCTCGCCGGCGGCGGTGCGCCGGCTCGCCTCGCGGGCACGCCGGCAGGTCGAGGGCGGCCGGCCGCGGACCCCGGCCACCGAAGCCGAGCAGCGCAAGCTGGTCGAGGCGTTCACGGCCGCCTGCCAGACCGGCGATCTGCCGGGCCTCGTCGCGCTGCTCGACCCGGACGTCGTGCTGCGCGGCGACGGCGGCGGCAAGGTCGCCACACTGCAGCACGTCGAACGGTCGGCGGCGCGAGTGGCCCCCATGATGCTCGCCCGTGCCCGCGCCGTGCCCCCACTGGACATCCTGCCCATCACGGTCAACGGCGCCCCGGGGCTGGTGATCCGGGACGCCGACGGCGGCCTGTCGGTCATGGCGTTCACGGTCGACACCGGCCGGATCACCGCGATCGACCTCGTCCGCAACCCGGACAAGCTCGCAAGGCTCCCGGACTTGCGCTGAGCGCCTGATCCCGCCGGCCGCGAAGCGTGCCGGCGATCTCCCGCAAGAACGTCCTGTCATCGGCTATGTGAGGGCGAACGGGCCTCGCCGCAGGTGGTTGGCGATGGCTGCCGGCCGCCGAGAAGCCGAGTCCGGGCAGGCTTCTCGGTCTGAGCGGACGTGGCCTTCGGCAGTACGGCTCCGTAGTTGCGGAGTGTGATCGAAAGTCGGGTGGTGTGAGGTTCTGCTGGATGCGGTTGGCCCGAGGCGGTCGCCTGCCGCTAGCGAGTCGCTAGCGGATGATCTTGCTCACGGTGGTCGTGGTGGGGGTGGGTCAGCCGAGTTTTGGGGTGGTGCGGTCGATGATCGGGGCGAGGTCGAGGCCGGGTGGGAGGGTGCCGAAGGCCGTGCCCCAGTCGCCGGCGAGGCGGGTGGTGCAGAAGGCGTCGGCGACGGCGGGGTGGCCGTGGCGGACGAGCAGGGACGCCTGCAGGGTCAGTGCCATGCGTTCGACGATGCGGCGGGCGCGCAGTTCGATGGTGTCCAGGTCGCCGAGGGAGGTCTTGATCTCGCGCACGGCCGTGTCGAGGCGGGCGTCGGCGCCGGCGGCGCGTTCGACCTCGGCGAAGTACGCCTCCACGGTCTGCGGCTCCTTCGCCATGGCACGCAGGACGTCCAGGGCCGCGACGTTGCCGGAGCCCTCCCAGGCCCAGCCCAGTTGTTGATTTCAAGGTATAATCACTGGTAGACATACCTTTTAATCAAGCCCGATGGTGGCTGATGCGGGGCCATCACAGGCAGTCCGCTAGCCGGTTCGCTAACTCGTTCTCTGGTCGAGAGGAGGAGTCGATGCGACAACCGTACGTAGTCAGGAAGGTCAGCAGGCGCACCGGGGCGACCCGGTACACGGGGATGTACTACGACACGACCGGGGCACCCCGGTCGGCCGGCACCTACGACGAAGAACTAGAGGCGCTGACCGCGGCGCGCCGGGAGCAGGACCGGGGCAAGGGTGGCGTCCTGGGGGAGATGACGCTGGCGCAGAGGCGTGCGATGACGTTCGAGGAGTTCTGGCCGATCTTCCAGCGGCATCACCGAGTCGAGCCGAACACGATGCAGACCTACTTCGGGACCTGGATCAATCACGTCCGTCCTTACCTGAAGGACGACCGGGTGGCGTCTTTCGACTCCGGCCGCGCTATCCAGTACTTCACCTGGCTGACCGAGGCAGGGCGGACGGTGAACACGCGGCGGTCCTGCCGGAAGGTGCTCTCGGCGATGATCGGCCTGTCGATCCTGCTGGGCTACCGCAGCGACAACCCTGTCCGGGGATTGAACGTCGGTAAGCAGTCTGCGCACAAGAACATCAAAGTGATCAACGAGACGGTGTTCTGGGAGCTGTGCAGCAAGCTGCCGCTGCCGACGCAGCGGCTGTTCGCCGAGTACATCATCTCGACCGGGGTTCGCTTCTGCGAGGCGATCTCCCTGCAGGAAGGGGACCTGGACTACGACACCGGCATGCTGAAGGTCTGTCGGTCGACTGTGGAGGTGGCGAAGCAGTTCCATCCGACCGGAGGCCGGTTCGTGACCCGCCCCTACACCAAGAACGGCGAGCACCGCCGATTCAAGGTCGGCAGGCCGCTGGTGGAGAAGATCCGAGCCCACGTCCAAGAACACGGGATGAAACCCGGTGACCTGGTCTTTCCGGTGCGGTTGTTCATGCCGGACACGGCTTGGGTCAACCTCCCACGCTGCACCGAAGAAGAGATGCAGGCCGCCGCGAAGACCACCTTCATCTCACCCGTCACCGGTACGCGGGTCACCCACACCAAGACCAGCACTTATCGCAAGCACGGCTGCAGGTGTAGGCCGTGCGTGCAGGCGTATCGGGACTACCGGTCGGCGTATCGGGTGCAGGCGATGGCCCGCAAAGGCAAGGTCGCCCGCCAGCGGGTCCGCCGGGACGGCAACGACTACCTGGCCCCCAGTGAATGGAGCACCATCTGGATCCCGGCCCGCAAAGCCGTCGGCGTCGATGTGACCCCATACCAACTACGCCACTCCCACGCCTCCCTCCTACTGGCACACGGCGTCCCGCTGCCGGACGTCCAGGCCCGCCTGGGCCACAACGACCTGACATCCACCACCCACTACGTCTGGGCACTGGCCGAGGAAAGCGAAGCCGCCGCAACCACGATGAACGTGCTGCTGGGCTACGAGGCCAAGCAGCCGGACCCGCAGGAGGCGATGCTGGCGCGCATGGAGGCCATGATGAACCGCATGCAAGCCATGATCGATCCTCCCCTCGCCCGCCAGATCGCTGCCGAAAACTCCACAGCCCGTCCAGACCTACACCTAGTCACCGACACCCTCACCGCCATGCAAATCCCCACCGGTGTCGGTGTGTGGTCTCAGGACATGCTTGACCGTTTGTCATCAGGAGATCCTTGACCTCAGTTGGGCTGGGTGCCCTTGCCGCGGACGTAGAGGCGGGTGATGGGTGTGGTGTCGCGGCGGGGTCTGATCGCCAGTTCTTCCTCGCCGTGCAGGATCCGGTAGTGGGTGTCTTCGATGACGATGGTGACGAGCTTTCCGGCGTGGCGGGGGCCGAGCTTGATGAATTGCTTGTTCACCATGAACCGGCCGCTGGCGTGCACACGTCGTTGGACCCGGATGGATCCGGCGGGCAGCGGTGGTGGCGGCAGCGGAGTCGAGGCCGTGCGGGCACCGGGTAGCCGTGCGACCCGCTCGGCGGTGATGGGACAGGGCCAGGTGCCGACCAGGGCGTTATCGGCGATGGCGTGCATCAGGTGGCCGTCCAGCCGGATGGTCACGGTCTGCCCGGCCAGCGCGAACGCGATTTGGCATTTGATCCCGTCGATGGTGAGGTGCCCGTCGCGGTGGATCTTGCGGTCGATCTCCACCGCTTCGCCGGCGCCGAGCTCGGTGGTGCCGTTGATGCGCCGCAGCGCCGCCGTGGCGGGTGCCGGCCCGGCGGGGAGGGCTCCGTAGCGCATCACCAGATGCGCCAGGTCCTCGGGCAAGAGCCGGGAGACGATGGTGCGGACCAGATGCCCGTCGAGCAGGATGTGCAGGCTGCGCAGGTCAGCCCAGACGGTTAACGTTCGTCCGGCCAGACCTTGGGGAACCGAGAAGCGCTGCCGTCCCGGCACCAGGGTCACCTGGCCACTGGGTGGGACGCGGACCTCGAACTGCACCGCCGACTCGTCGGGCCGGTCGGCCGGTGGCTCGATCACCTCGACCCGCAACGGTGCCGCGGCCTCGTCCTGGCCCTCGGGCTCGGGCTCGTCGGGGCGGGCGGGGGCGTGCGGGCGGAACACGCTGGCCGGGGTGGCCATGTTCAGCGCTTGGTGGGGCCGCTGGTGGTTGTAGGCGTGCACCCAGGCGTCGACGGCGTCCTGGGCGGCGGCCAGCGACTCGAACGGCACCACATGGTTCAGCAGCTCCTGGCGCAGCGTCTTGTGGAAACGCTCGATCTTCCCGGTCGTGGTGGGCGAGCGGGGCCTGGTGAGCCGCTGATTGATGCCGTTCTGACGGCAGACGCGCTCGAACAGCACCTCGACCGGCTGCGGCCGGATGTGCCGCCCGGTGAACTGCTTGCCGTTGTCGCTGAGCACCTCGAACGGCACCCCGTAGCGGCGCATCGCCGGGTGAACGCCGAGCAGACCGCCCGCCCTGAGGGCACCGCCTCCACGGCCGCGATCACCACGAACCGCGAATGGTCGTCGATCCCGGTGACCATCTTGCACTCGCGGCCATCGGCCAGCGGGACCCCGTCGACCAGGTCGAGTTGCCACAAGTGCATCGGCGCCTCGCGCTGTCAACGCCGGTACTTGCGCGGATGCTCCTGCTGTTGATGCTGGACCAGCCCGTTGCGGACCAGGACCCGATGCACCGTCGCCCGGCCGGGCACAGGATCCAGGCCCAGCAGCCCCAACTCGTGCACGATCCGCCGGGCGCCCCACCGAGGGTGCTGGCGCCGCAGCTCACACACCAGCGCCTCGACCTCGGCCGGCAGCCGGGTCGGGCTGGTCCTGGGCCGCCGCGACCGGTCGGCCAGCCCCGGCATCCCCTCGTTCTCGAACCGCCTGCGCCAGGCATGCAGCGACTGCCGCGACGTTCCGTACCGGGCCGCAACCTCCCCGATCGGAGAGCCACCCAACACCTCACGCACCGCCCGATACCGGTACTCCATCAGCGCCTGATGATCCACGCCCGCCACCCGAGACACTCGAAACAACAGTCACTCTGGGCGAGCATCATGCCGCGCTCGGTTAAGCCTGTCCTGAGAACGAACGGTTAAGCATGTCCTGAGCCTTCACATTGACAACCGGCAATTGACAGAAAGCACATGAGCAGCGGAAGGGCGTCGGGTCACCTGCCGAAGGACATCACCGATGCTCATCCGCGGCCATGGCGAGGGCGAGCCGCAGGATGGTCTGGAGACCTGGTTCGCTGCCGAGCCGGTCGAGAAGGCCAGGACCAAGGGAGCCGCTGGTCGGCGCCGGACGGTTTGCCTCCCGAGACCACCAAGGCGGCGAGGCGACACCATGCCCGACACAAGTGTCAGGCCGACTTCGAGATTGAGACCGAGGCGATCACCTCGATGCAGCAGTTGCGGCTGACGGTGTGCGACCAAGACTGCGTATAGCATCCGGAACCACTGCGGATCACACAACCACTGCCGCGCTGCGCAAATCGCGCTCGGCAGCTAGGGAAAAGACGTCGGTGCTCAACCCGAACACAACTCGCCACCTGATGCGCCCACCACGGCTTGGCAGTCCGCAGGGGGCGAGGCCTTGCCTTCGGTGCCCCCGCGGATGCGGGGACGCGGAGGCCGTATCCGGTGGTGTCTCGTGCCACTACATCTGGCTTCGTGCCAGTCCGTTTCGGAACCGCCGAGCAGACAAGGCCGACATGGCCTCTCTGCGGTCGGGTTGTAGCCTCATCGGTTCGTGTCGATCGTCTGAAGGTTTATGGGGTGAGGCCTAGGTGTTGGGCGTGGTGGGTGAGTTTGTGGAGGCCGCGGTAGGTGGCGGTGCGGATGGCGCCGGGTTGTTTGGTGAGGATGTGTCCGGCTTGGGTTGCGGTGAAGCCCATGATGCTGTGGAGGAGGACGGCTTCGGCTTCGCTTTGGGGGAGGGTGGTGATGAGGGTCAGGGTGGTCTGCCAGTTGAGGCGGGTGATGGCTTCGGTTTCGGTGTTGTTGCGGCTGGGGTGTTCTTCGAGTTCTTGGATGGGGATGTGGAGGTGTGGGCGGCGTTGTTGGTGGCGGATGTGGTCGAGGGCTCGGTTGTGGGCGATGGTGAGGGCCCAGGAGCGCCATTTGTGCCAGGAGCCGTGGAAGGTGGGCAGGTCTCGTCCGATTTGCAGCCAGGCTTCGGAGGCGATGTCTTCGGCGTCGGCGCGGACGAGTGTGCGTAGGTAGCGTAGGAGTCGCGGGTGGAGGTCGTCGTAGAGGGCGTTGAAGGCGGTCTGGTCTCCGGTTCTGGCGGACTGCAGTGCCCAGGTGAGGTCCGCCCGTTCGGGCGGTTGGTCGGGGGCGGTGCAGTGCTGTGCGGCTTCCTGGGGTCGCGGGGTGTGTGACCGATTTGGGCTGGTGGGGATGTTGTCGGTTGGGGTGGTTCTGGCGGCGGGCATGGGGTGCTGGCCTTGCTGCGGGGTTGGGGCCGACGAGGGCGGGTGATGCGGCTGTGGCCGGTTAGGGAGCGAGGACGCGTCCGGCGTGGGAGGCGGTGCCGAGGCCGAGGGCGCTGCCGAGGTAGGCGGTGCCGTTGGTGGCTGGCGGCATGGCGGTGGCGCCGAGCAGGTGGCTGAAGCCGCCGTCTCCCGCGTTTTCTCCTTCGACACCGGTGGCGGGGTCGGCGTGGCCGTCGTTGTTGGTGTCGGCGAGTGCGACGGCGGATCCGAACTGGTCGCCGGTTTCGGCGCCTCCGGGGACTTGGCCGAGGTCTTGGTGGATGAGAATCGAGCCGTTGCCGGTCAGTCCGGCAGCACTGCCGTAGAGCAGGACGGCGGTCCCGGCGTCGGTTTGGGCAGCGGTGTTGGTGATGTCCTTGTGCGGGATGCCGGCGTAGACGTCGTCGTATCCGTCGCCGTTGACGTCTGCGGCTGCCACGGCCGCTCCGAGGTCGTCGCCGCTGGTGCTAGTGCCGGGAACGTTGGCGGTGTCCTGGGTGATGGTGGTGCGGCGGCTGGTGGTGCTGATGCCCGAGGGGCCGCCGTAGTAGGCGGTGACGGCGCCTCCGATGATGCCGGTCGCGTTGTCGGAGGCGACGGGCTGCCCGGCGACGATGTCGGCGTAGCCGTCGTTGTCGAGGTCGCCGACCGCCAGGGCGCGGCCGCCGCCGGGGATGGCGGTGAGCGTGCCGTAGTCGAGTCCTGCGGCGGAGCCGGGGATGGTGACCAGGGTGGTGCGGCCGTCGGTGCCGAGGTACGTGATGGCCAGGTCGGTGTAGCCGTCGCCGTTGATGTCGGCGGCCGCCGAGCGGGTGACCGTCCCGCTTGCTGACCGGGCCGTCGCCGTCGCGGGGGAGGAGGTGCGGTAGCGGCCTCGGGTGCCGGGGCGCAGTCTGGCGCCGGATGGTTCCTCGTCCTGGGCCTCCGCGGCGGTGATAGTGGTGGCGCCGTCGTAGTAGGGCTGGACGATGCCGCTGGCGGTGAGGGCGGCCAGGTCGTTGGTACCGTTGCCGTTGAAGTCGCCGATGGACACCGCCTCACCGAACCGATCTCCGGGACCGCGCACGTCGGCGGCCAGCCCCATCCAGACCGTGGTGGTGAAGCCGGTGGAGCTGCCGTAGAACAGGATGAGAGCACCAGCATCGGGGGTGGCGTCGAGGTCTTCGCCGGGTTCGCTGACGACCAGGTCGGCGTGGCCGTCGCCGTTCATGTCGCCGGTGGCGATGGCGGTGCCGAAGGCGTCACCGGGTTCGGACCCTCCGGACACGTTGGGGCTCTCCTGGTTGAGGACGACGGCTCGGGTGGTGGTGATGCCGCCGGACGCGCCGTGGACGATGCTGACGGCGCCAGCCTCGGCCTGTCCGTTGGCGGTTCCGGCAGGGGCGCCGCTGACCAGGTCCTGGTAGCCGTCGTGGTCGAAGTCGCTGGTCGGCGCGGGGGCGAGTTGGGCCGCGTGGGCGGCCGGCGTGATAACCGCAATGGCGGTGGCCGGTATGGCCGTGAATGCGGCCGTCATAGCGGCGATCATTGGGCGTGCCCTCACCTTTGTGTCCTCCTTCGGGAAGCCAGGTAACGGGCTGTCGTTCGATGCGGTACTTTCTGTGTATCGAAAGTCGCGGCTCGTTCGGTGCCCGGTATGCCCACGTTTTAACACGAAGATCGCGACCGGGCCATTGCCGTAATGGCATCATTCTCCGCGCTGCTTCCTGTCCCGGAAAAAGGTCCAAGTGACCTACGTCGCAGTCCGGTGTGGTCGGTGCCGGATGGCCCGATCTGTTGTGGCAGGTCAGGACGGTTTTCAGGAAAGTTCTCAGATCGATGTGACGTTCCCGTTCCGGGTGACGCTTACCTGTGAGGACGATCGCGAGATCACGGTGTCCGATGTCGGCATCCCCTTGTGGTAGGGGGTTGACGGAGATCATCCGGCCGTGCATCGTCAAGTCGGAACGTGGCCGTCCCTCTCAGGAGGTCGTTGTTTCGGCGAAAGTGCGATGTGCCGGGGGAGCACGTCCTTCACGTGTCTACTGGAGGTTCGATGCGTTCCCCAACGGTGACTGACTCTGGCTAGCTAAACGGCCGATCCGCTCCCCCTTTCCGATTGCTGCGCTGCTGCCCGTCCAGTGGCGCCACGTATCTCATTCAAGGTCTCTGCGCGTATTGATGCTGCCCGGAGATCTGCCTTGGTGTGCGTTTCTCCGGTTGCCGGCTCTCGGGCGTAGTGCCATTGAGGCCGGGTGAGAAGGGACCTTTGTGGTGAGCAGGTTTCGCAGGCTCCTGGCAGCAGCACTGGCCGTCGTCCTGGCGCTGGCGCTCGCACCGCCCGCCCGCGCGCAGCAGCCTCCGGCCGGTGCCGAGGCGTCCGATCCCGGTGACGGCTGGAAGCCCGAGAGCAAACGCAATGCCTGGGACCGCTTCAAAGGGCTGTTCGGGGATGACGACCCCAAGCCGCGCAAGCTGCCGGACGGCGGGGTGCCCCGCAACGAGCCGAGGCCGCAGACCAAGAAGGCGGCACCGGCCAAGCGGGTCAAGGAGCTGACCGGCCGCCGGACGGCCAACACCAAGATCTATCAGTTGTCGGACGGGCGGCTGCAGAAGGAGCTGTCGGCCGTCCCGCTGCACTACCGCGGCAAGGACGGCCGCTGGCGCGACATCGACCCGCGCATCAAACCGACCGACCGCAAGGGGTTCGTCTACGGCAACCAGACCAACACCTTCGACAGCTTCTTCGGCACCCGCCCCGACGAACTGGTCACCTTCGCCGCCGACGGAGCGGCCCTGACCCTGGGCGTCCCGCAAGCCAAACCCGGCAAACCCAAGGCCGACAGCCGCACCATCACCTACGCGGACCTGCTCGGCGGCGCGGACGTGTCCTATGAGATCGCCCGGGACGCGCTGAAGGAGAAGATCGTCCTGGACACGCCGCCCAAGGACGGCACCTATGCCTTCACCATCAAGGCCGACGGAGTGCGGGCCTGGCAGCGTCCGGACGGATCGATCGCCTTCTACAAGGGCGACTTCGACGGCCGTCCGGTCTTCATCCTGCCCAAGCCGTTCATGTACGACTCCAAGACCGACGCCTCGTCGCCGTACGGGAAGGCATGGAGCCCGAAGGTCACCCAGTCGATGCGCTGGGACGCCAAAGCCGGGCTGCTGCACATCACCGTCCACGCCGACACCACGTGGCTCAACGACCCCAAGCGCAGCTACCCGGTGGTGATCGACCCCACCATCAAGATCGCGCCGACGCCCACCCAGTCGCAGGACACCATGATCTCCTCCGACGGGCCGGACCAGAACTACGACGACAGCTGGCGGCTCTCGGTCGGAACCACCAACTCCGGCAAGTCTCGCGCGCTGCTGAAGTTCCCGCTCGACGACATCCCCGCCGGCACCCGCATCGACTCGGCGCAACTGCAGCTGTACTACGACCAGAACCACACCAGCGGCGCCAACGCCGTCACACTCGAGGCGCGCCGCGCCACCCAGGCGTGGGACGAGACCAGCGCCACCTGGAACAGCGCCAACGGGATCACCGGCGAGCTGAGCGGTAACACCGAACAGGTCGACGACGGCGACCCCGGCAAGACCGCCCTCAACGGCACTTGGTCCAAGCTGAACACCTTCGACGGCAGCGCCGTCGGCAACGACCTGTACATCTCCAAGAACGCCACCACCGGCGACTCCTACACATGGGTGCCGCGCGTCACCGAGACCGGCACCTATCAGGTGCAGGCGCACTACAAGCAATACGACGACGCCGCCACCACCGCCCCGTACACCGTCACTTACAACGGCGGCTCCAAGGTCTACACCGTCGACCAGTCCGCCGGCACCGCCCACGCAGGCGTATGGAAGACCCTCGGCTCACACCCCTTCACAGCCGGGACGCAAGGATCGGTGAAACTCGGCGACGTCTCCGACTCCTCCAAACGCGTCGTCGCCGACGCCGTCCGCCTGTTCAAGGAAGGCACCGCCGTCCGCCCGGCCGGCGACGACGCCTCCGCATGGCATTCTTTCTCCGTCCGTGACACCGTGCAGCACTGGCTGGACGGCTCCCAGCCCAACTACGGGTTCGTGGTCAAGGCCCGGGACGAGAACACCCTCGGCCAGGGCGGCCCGCGGTATGAGGGCAGCCTGTTCTTCTACAACGGCGAGACCGCGACCTACCCCAAACTCGTCGTCACCTACGGCCGCCCGGGCGTCGAAGTCAACCCGCCGACCACCATTCACGCCACCGGCGCCGACCTGACCTGGCCCGCCTACAACGACCCGTCCACCTCCGACGACGACGACATCGTCGAGTACCAGGTGCACCGGTCGGTGTGGCAGACCTTCACCCCGTCCCAGGCCACCCTGATCGCGCCGGTTGTCAAGGACGTTCGCTCCTACACCGACACCACCGCCCAGCCGACACCGGCCGACAGCACCGACCCGTTCGGCAACTCCTACTACTACATGGTCGCCGTCAAAACCCGCGACGGAAAGATCACCCCCGGCCCGACCCAGCTCGCCCGCCTGCCCAAGGCCGGACGCGTCTACCGCATCTACCAGTCCGGTGTCACCGACACGACGTTGACGGCGTCCAGGCCGGACGAGAACCAGGACGTCCTGGCGGGCGAGCCCTGGCTGATGGCAGGCAACAACAGCGGCACCTACGGCACATCCCGCGCCGTCCTGAAGTTCCCCGACCTGACCGACATCCCCACTACCGCCCGCGTACTGGACGCCGAGCTGCGGCTCTGGAGCGCGGGAGTCGACCCCGGCGGCGCCGGAACCTACGAACTACGCGGCCTGACCCGCGACTTCAACGAGACCACCGCCACCTGGAACAACGCCAACTCCACCACCGCATGGACCACACCGGGCGGCGACATGGACGCCACCGCGTCCGGCACCGGCGGGAACTGGAGCAACGACCCGCAGCAACGCGTACTGAACGCCACCTCCCTCGCGCAGAAATGGGTGACCGACCCCTCCACCAACCACGGCGCCGTCGTCAAGCTCAGCAACGAGTCGGCACCGACCGAGCGCGCGATCTTTGTCTCCAGCGAAGGCCGCGAACCCCAGCTACGCCCGCAACTCGTCGTCACCTACCTGGAGACCACACCGGAGAACACCTACTACATCCCCGCCACCCCCGCGGCGGTAGCGCCCGACTCCACACAGACCGTCGACGTCACCCTCACCAACACCACCACCTCAACCTGGAACCAGGCCGACTGGGTGCTGTCCTACCGGTGGAGCCGCCCCGACGGATCCCCCGTCACCGTCCAGCAACTCCACACCCCCCTACCAAAGAACCTGGTGCCTGGGGACGCCGTCACCGTCCAAGCGCAGGTCAAGGCGCCACCGCCGTCCACCGAAGGCAACAAACGCGTCGACCATGTCCTGGAGTGGGACATGTGGAACACCACGACCAGCACCTGGCTGTCGTCCGGCACCACAACAACGACCCGCGCCGCGGCCGCCGGCCCGGTGAACAAGGTCGGCGCGCTCAAGCAGAGCCTGGCCGTCGAGGAATCCACCTCCGACCAGGTCGGACTGGAGAAGTTCTACGCCTACGCCGGCAAGAACACCGGCGCCGGCTCCACGGTCATGAACAACCTGCACGCCGGGAACGCGGTCTGGCAGTACAACGCCTTCACCAACCCCTCCCGCGGCCTGGCCACCTTCCTCAGGTTGGCCTACAACTCCAAGGACACCTCCGACACCGTCGCCGGCTACGGCTGGTCCATCCAGGCGTCCTCGCTGATGCGGCTCGGCAGCCCCATCGACCCCCACCCCAACACCCACGGGCGCACCGTCTCCCTCACCGACGGCGACGGCACCACCCACACCTTCACCCTCGACGACAAAGACACCAGCGATCCGGCCGATGACGAGTACGTCGCCCCCGCGGGTGTGCACTACTACCTGCAACGCCTCGCCGAATGCAAACCCAAGGATGAGATATCGCGCGCCTGGGTGATGACCCGCCCCGACCGCACCCAGTTCTTCTTCGACTGCGACGGCTACCTGTCCTCGATCGAGGACAACAACGGCAACCGCATGGACTTCACCTACGAGGTCCGCCGGTCCCAGAACAAGCCGACCAAGTTCCTGCGCTACATCACCGACCCGGCCGGCCGACAGACCCTCACCCTCGACTACTGGGCCAAGGGCGAGGACTACTCCTACATCGATGACGCCACCTGGGAGAAGAAGTCCGGCACCGGGCTGACCAACTCCCACATCATCGACCACGTCAAGTCGATTACCGACATCTCCGGCCGCACCCTGACCTTCACCTACTCCGACAAGGGCCTGCTCGGAGAGATCGTCGACGGCGCCGGGTCGTCCCAGCCCAAGGTGTTCGGATTCCAGTACGACGCCACCCAGGGCAACAAGAACGTCAAACTCGTCAAAGTCACCGACCCCCGCGGCCACGCCACCGACCTGGCCTACTACGACACCCCCGAAGACGACCCTAAATTCAAATGGTCACTCAAGACCATCACCGACCGGCTGTATCACGACACGACCTTCGCCTACACCGACCCTGACGGCGCCCAGGGACAGCAGGTCCAGACCGTCATCACCGACGCCGAGAACCACGCCACCACCTACCTGATGGACGGCAAGGGCCGTCCCACCCAGACCACCAACGCCAGGCAGCAGACCACCAAACTCGGCTGGGACGACGACAACAACGTCATCCGCCTCGAGGAACCTCCTGCCGCCAGCGGCGTTACGCCAGCGGTTTCGACCTGGGCGTATGACCCGAAGACCGGATACCCCACCGAAATTAAAGACGCCGAAGCCGTTAAGAATGGCTGGAACGGCACCCGGCTGACCTATCAGACTGGGTTGAACGGCCACATTGCCGACCTCATCGCCAAGCAAAGTCCGGAAGGTCGCACCTCCACCTTCACTTACACCTCCGAGGGCGACCTGGCCACGGTCACAGATCCGATCGGTAATGCCACTTCTGACGAGGGCGACTACACCACCGCCTATACCTACGACACCAGTGGCCAACTCAAGACCGCCACTGACGCCAACGGCCACACCACTACTAACACCGACTTCGATCCCAACGGCTATCCGAGAAGCATCACTGATCCGCTGCAAAAGTCAGCCTCGTTCACCTACGACGAACGAGGTCAAGTGACCGTCGTCACCGACGCGCTTAACCACACCACCACCCAGGCGTATGACGTCTACGGCCGTCCCCTGGAATCAAAGCAGCCCAAGGACCAAACAGCCGGCACTTTTATCACCACGCCCGCGCCCGAGTACGACACCAATGACAACGTCGTCAAAGCCACAGCACCCAACGGCGCTGTCACCACCGCTGTCTATGACGAGACTGACCAGGTCACGCAAACCTTTGCTCCCAAGGATGTGGCAGGCGGCCCAGAGCGTAAGAGCACGCTGACGTACGACAGGGTCGGCAACATCAAGACCCGGACCGAGCCGAATGGCAACCTGACCGCTACTGAAAACGACTACACCACGACCTTCGATTATAACGAGATCAATCAGCTGATTTCGGTGGTCAACGCCAAAAATGACAAGATCACCTACACCTATGACGATGCTGGCAACGTGGTCACCGTCGTTGATCCTCGAAAGAGCGCCACCACTGCCACCGACGACTACACCACTAAATACACCTACGACCTCAGCCACCGCGTGACGGTAGTCACCGATGCCATCGGCAAGACCATCATGACCGCCTATGACCACGATGGGTTGGTCACCGCCACTACCGACCAGCAAGGGACCACCACCAAGATCACCTTGGACGCTCGCGGTAAGCCGATCAAGGTCGAGGTGCCACGTAAAGACGACGGCGGAATCCTTTACAACACCACACGGCTCGAATACGACCAGGTCGGCAATCAGACCAAGGTCATCTCGCCACGAGGCGTAGCCACTGCGACCGAGGGTGACTTTGTCACCGAGACCGTCTACGACGAACTCAACCGGGTCAAACAGAAACTCACCCCGTTCGACCCCAGCGATGACCGGTACAACACACCGAACAAGACCATCTACGACTACGACGCCGTCGGCCGCCTGGCGAAGGTATCCGCCCCTCCCTCGGAGGGCCAGACGGTTCGCAACGACACCGTCTACACCTACTTTGACAACGGCTGGACGAAGACCTCCACCGACCCGTGGGACATCGTCACCAGTTACGACTACAACGACCTGGGCAAGCAGACCAACCGAACCCTGACCTCCGCCGGAGGCTCGTCCTCCCGAACGATGACCTGGGGCTACTACCCCGACGGGAAGCTTGCGAGCCGCTCCGATGACGGAGTGCCCGTCGGGAAGCAGGTTGTCCTGGTCGACGACTCCGATCACCAGAACGCCGGCTCCACCGGAGGAACCTGGACATCCATTTCGACCGGAACCGGTTTCCAGGGCTACGACTACGCCACCCACGACGCCGGCACAGGCACCTCCTCGTTCCTGTGGAAACTCACCATCCCCCAAGACGGCGACTACGAGGTCTTCGTCAAATACCCGTCAGTGCAGGGCGCCGCGCCCGACGCCACGTACACCATCCAAGACTTTGACAGCAGCACCACCAAGACCGTCGACCAGGGCACTGGCGGCGGCACCTGGAAGAGCCTCGGAGTACACACCTTCACCAAAGACGGCACCGCCCAACACATCACCCTGTCTGACCAGGCCACCGCGGGAACCACCGTCCTGGCCGACGCGGTCAAACTCGTGCGCGACAACACGGGCGAGACCGATAGCGAGAAAACCGACTTCGGCTACGTCTACGACGCCAACGGCAACCTCACTGACATCGCCGACCACTCGCCCGGTACCCAGATCGACGCTTACACCGTCACCTACACAGGGCTGAACCAAGTTGCCCGGGTCGAGGAGAAGAACGGCGCCGGCATCAAGCGCGCCACTGGGTTCACCTACGACCCCAACGGCAACCCCGCCACCCGCACCCACGAAACGAACGGCAGTATCGACCAGTCGTCCGCCTACGAATACGACCCGCGCGACCTGCCGTCGAAGATCACCGACAAGGACTCCGATTCTGACCCGGCCCCCAAGGTCACCACCTTCACCTACACCTCTCGCGGGCAACGCGACATCCAGACCAGGGGCAACGGAAACACCGTCGACTACGACTACTTCCTCGACGGACTCCTCCAGCGCCAAGTCGAAAAGAAGCCGAACGGCGTGGTGGTCGCCGAACACGCCCTCGATTACGACCCGAACAGCAACAAGACCCGCGATGCCGCACGCAAGATGAACGCCGACAACCACGGCGCCTACATAGAGACTACCACTGTCTGGGAATACGACCCGCTTGAGCGAATCACCAAGCTTACCAAAACGGGAACTGTAAGCTCCGCCGAGAGTTACGTTCACGACGCCAATAACAACGTCATCTCGCAAACCGTTAAGAATGCCACCACGGCCTACACCTACGACCGTAACCGTCTGCTCACGAGCGTCAGCGGTGGTGTCACCGCCAACTATAACTACGACCCCTTTGGACGCCTCGATACGGTCACTGCCGCAGGCCAAATTATCGAACGAAACAACTACAACGGTTTCGACCACGTCACGGAAAATCAGAAACGAAATGCCGGTGGGGTGACCACCACTCGCTACACCTACGACCCGCTCGATCGCACCACCACTAAAACTACCAACGCCGGTACCAGTAACGCCAAAACTACGACCTATGGCTATCTCGGCTTGTCCGGCGAGGTTCTCGACGAAAGCATTGCCGGCGACATCACCAAGACATATCAATACTCCCCATGGGGAGAACGTCTTTCCCAAGTTCGGTTCAAGCCCGACTCCAGTCCTAAAGAGGACGGTTACTACGGCTACAACAGCCATACCGACGTTGAGACAGTCACAGACTCGACCGGAGATACCAAGGCTACTTACGGATACACCGCCTACGGCCAGAATGACGACAACGAGATCACGGGTATCGACAAACCCGATCCACAGAACCCCACCAATGAGCCCTACAACCCCTACCGCTTCAACGCCAAACGCTGGGATTCGGCCTCCGGTAACTACGACATGGGCTTCCGCAACTACAGTCCCGGCCTAAATAGATTCCTTACTCGGGACATGTATAACGGCGCCCTCGCCGACATGAATCTGACCTCTGACCCGTTCACTGGAAACAGGTACGGATTTGGAGGCGGAAATCCCGTATCGAACATTGAGTTCGACGGACATTGCAGTGGATTGGTTCCGATCTCCTGCGGATGGGAAGCCGCGAATAAAGCACTGCAAACGCATGTGGTGGATCCGGCGATGAACATGCTCATGGGCATCATCGACACGAACACCCTGGGTGCTTCAGAACTTGCAAGAAGCCAAATGTATGGCGAAGACGACAAAATCGACGAAGATAGCAATTCCTATCTTCTCGGTGAAGGTATTGGGATGGCCTCCAGCGTCCCAGGGCTTTTTCGGGGTGGCATCAGAGGCGTCATGAAGGTTATGGCGCGCGGCAGTGATTCGGCTCTCCTAGAAGTGGCGGGTGTTGCCAGGTCCTCAGCGCTGGCAAGCGCTCGAGGTGCCAAGGTTGCAGGAGCGGTGAAATACGGATCCACGGACCTGGCCAAAGCTGCGATCAATTATCGCAAGAAGTATGGAATTAGGGGTGGAAATGTCGCCGTATTTGAATTCGCGCACAATGGAAAGCTTTACACTATCGCCCGAGAAAGTGCTAGGGGGGTTGGTCATTCTGAGCGGCGAATAGCAGCGGAACTCGAAAAGCTAGGTATCAAGCCCGGTCAAGTCAAACGGATCTACTCGGAACTGTCTCCCTGCGACGAGATGCCCGGCGGATACTGCAAGCAGATGATCGATAGCAAATTCAGAGATGCCAAGGTGACCTGGTCCTTCCTTTACCCGGGCGGTCGTTCGGCGGAGGCCGTCAAGGGACGTGAAGAAGCTGTTCGGCAACTCAGGGATGCGGTCGCTGAGATCTTCTGACGACCGGAGCGGAGTGCGGGCTGCCGCACTCCGCTCGCCGCCTGGTATGATAAATGACACTGTTCATGCTTCAATATGTGGCCACAAAGAGGTAGTGCTAATGGATGAGTCCTGCATTGGCTGGGTTAGGCCTGACGGTATAGCTCATGGCGATGCCGCGGTGGTCGCTCGATGGGCGATAACGAATGCGGAGAAAGAATTTTTTTGCAAGTATGGAATACCTTCCACCGTCGATCCTTTTTTCGAGGCGGCTATCCAAGATAGCGTAGAGGCGACCCTCCCGTCGACTTCGCATGGGCTTCTATATCAACTAGGTTGGGATCTAGGGCGCTACATTGGGGTGGCGAAGGGCGGGGTGGGCGTGTACGCTGTAAATCCTCAGCCGGGACAACAGGATGTTTTCGTTAACAGCTCACTCATTCATCTTGTAGAATTTCTGTACCGGGTTGGTAAAATTCGGGATCAATTTTCTCAGATGGATGATATGGAAATTGATCGTTCAGTAGCCATGCTGAGAGTTGAGATAGAGGAAATTGACTTGGCTGCGTTTGCTGACGAGGGAAACTGGTGGTCGTTGGTGTTCGAGCAGATGGAGGCAGGGCTACTCTGAGTCAGAGAGTCGTTACTTGGGGCGTCGCTGTAGTCGATGTCCTGGCTGGAGTCGTCGCGAGGTGCGGTTGTCACTTCTGAACCATCGCTCACTCAGAGCGTGTTGAGAACACAAGGGGCGTGCTGGCCGACCGCACTGCGGGTCGGCGTCGCACCATTGAAGACACGCAGCACAAGTAGGGCCGCTGGTGGCAGGTGATGTGAAGCGCCCCGGGTCGGATGGAGGCTCTGGTGTGCCCCGGGTTGCGTGGAGTGGGATTGTTGGACCTCATGCCACGGTGGGTGTGTTTTCGAACTGTATCGGGGTGAGCATTCCGAGGGCGCTGTGGCGGCGCTGGCGGTTGTGCCAGATCTCCAGGTACTCGAAGATCGCGTTGGCGAGCTCGATCCGGGTGCGCCACCGCTGCCGGTCCAGCAGTTCGACCTGCATCCGGGACCAGAACGACTCGATCATGGCGTTGTCGTAGCAGTCACCGACACTGCCCATCGAGGGAACCAGGCCCGAGTCCTTGGCCCGTTGGGTGAAGACCCAGGACCCGAACTGGACGCCGTGATCGGAGTGGATCAGGGTGCCTGCCCGGGGCCTGCGCGTGTCGATGGCCATGCCGAGGGCGTTGGTGACCAGTGCGGCGTTGGGTGAGGAGTCGATGGACCAGCCGACGACCCTACGAGAGTAGGCGTCCAGGACCACGCAGCAGTACACTTTGCCTTCGCGGGTGGGGTGTTCGGTGATGTCGGTGACCCACAGCTGATCAGGACCGGTGCGGCTGAACTGCCGGTCGACCAGGTCGGTGGCGATCTGGTCTGGCTTGACGCGCCGCCATTTGGGGCGGCCGGTGACGCCTTGCAGGCCGGCTCGGCGCATCAGCAGCTCGACTTGGCCGTGGCCAATGGTGATGCCGCGGCCGAGGGTCAGCTCGGCATGGATGCGCCGGGCTCCGTAGATGCTGCGCGAGGCCTGGTGCACCTCAGTGATGACGTCGGTCAGCCAGGCGTGCCGGACCGCGCGCTGTGACGGCGGGCGGGTGAGCCACGCGTAGTAGCCCGACACCGACACATCCAGCACGCGGCACGCCACCTCGACGGGGATGCCCTCGCCGGCCATCACCGCAATGGCTTGGAACCTCCTTTTGGGGGCACCACCTCTCGCACCAACTGGATCGCTCGCTGGGTCGCCGCCAGCTCAGTCTCCAACTCCGCGATGCGGGCCTTGGCCGCGGCGAGCTCAGCTTTCTCCCCACTGGTCAGCCCCGGTTCCAGGCCCCGGTCAATCCGGTCTTGGCGCCGCCACAGATAGATCGTCTGCTCGCTGATCTCCAGGTCCCGGGCCACGTCAACGACCTTGCGGCCCGCCTCCAGCAGGTCCAGCACCTTGCGTCGAAACTCCGGCGGATACCCACGACGTCCCATGCCACTCCTTCAACTCAAGTGGCACAAGAATCCACTAATCCACCTCCACTACACCCGGGGCACACCAGTGCTTGACCGGCTGGGTGACCGCAGATGAGCACATCACGCCAGCCGGAGACCGGTTCCTATGCAGGGACGGCCGGGCCTGAGGACATGGGCACGGATCGGGCCTGGTTGCCCCTCACAGGCGTTGCACAGGAGCGACGAGGCTGCGGACTTTTAATCCGTAGGTTGTGGGTTCGAGTCGGTACCCCCTACAAACGCAAGAAGCATCGCAACCTGGGCAAGCGCAAGAAGCTGTTCAACCGGCACCACGCACGCGGCAACGCGGACCTTTCATCGACGAGAAATTGTTTCGCGGTAGAGCACCAGGTGCTCGTGGTAGAGCACGCCGTTCCGCACGTCGCCGGTGGCGGTGAAGCCCAGGTCGTCGTGGTAGTCGAGGTGTGTGCCGGTGACGGTGTAGCGGCCGGTGTAGGCGCGTTTGCGGCCGTCGCGTTCCTCCTCGTAGCGGCCGTTGGCGAGGAGTTCCTGGCGGATGCGCCCGTCTGCGGTGACCCACATGCCGACGTACGGGTGAGGGGCGGGCTCCGGGCGGCCGCCGCCCGGAGCGGCGCAGGCGAGCAGCGTGGTGAACAGTCCGAGCAGGTGCAGGGTGTTTTTGAACATGGACGGGCTCCGTTGGGTTGACAGGTGATGGGCAGGACGGCCCGGCCGAGGCGAGTGGCCGGGCGATGGCCGGGCCGATCCTGCTGATCGTGTCGGCACCGGCGACGGTGCGGCCGGTCAGACCCGGCGGTCGGCGTATCCGGAGGCGCGCAGGACGCGGTCGCGGGAGGCGCGCACGTCCTCACGCAGGGCGGACACGTCGACGTCGAGGACGCGACCGTTCCACTTGCGGGGCTCGCCGTTGATGAGCACGGCGCTGATATTGCGGGCGTCGGAGCCCAGTACGACGGTGCCGATCGGGTCGTTGAGCGGCATGTTGTTGAGGTCCTCGGCCTGGATGGCCAGTAGGTCGGCCTTCTTGCCCGGGGTGAGCGAGCCGGTGACGGCGGCCAGGCCGTTGGTGCGGGCGCCCTGGAGGGTGGCGAAGTCCAGGACGTCGTGGGTGGTGATGCGATCGGGCTGCCGGTCGGTGCCGTAGGCGGCGTTGACGGCGCGCATGCGCTGGATGGCGTGCAGGGCGCGCATCTGCGTGAACATGTCGCTGACCAGGGCGACTTCGACGTCGATGCTCAGTCCGGGGCGGATGCCGACGGACAGGGCCTCGTCGACGGCGGGGATCGCGGACTCCAGGCCGATCTGGGCGTCGGAGGTGGGGGCGAGCGCCACGGTGCTGCCGGTCTCCCCCATCGCCTTCCATGCCTCGGGGGTCAGTCCGGTGGAATGGATGAGGGTGACGTCGGGGCTGAGAATGCCGTCCTTGGCCCAGCGCAGGATGGCCTCGGACGAGGACGGGCCGAACACGGCGTCGACGCTCACTCCGATCCCCAAGTCGGCTGCCACACGCGCTAGTTCAGGGCCATAGGCGAGTGCCGGTCCGGCGATCTCGTCGGTGGCGAGGGTCGCCAGGCGCAGGGTGAGGAGCTGGTCGTCGCTGCTGAAGTACCGGCCCTTGATACGTGCCAGGTCGCCGGGCCACTGCCGGTCCCAGTCGCCGAAGTGCGGGCCCATGGAGGCGTGCACGCCGCGGATGCCGGTGTCGCGAAGGGCCTCTACGGCGGCGTCGGAGTGTGCTGGGGTGCGGGAGTTGTGGGAGAAGTCGAGCATGGTCGTGATGCCGCTGTCGATCGCGGTGAGGGCGGCCAGTCGCGTACCGATGTACATGTCCTCGGGCCGGTAGACCGTGGCGGAGCCGGCCAGCGTGGACATGACGTAGCCGCCGAGGTCGTCGACGTCAGGCATGATTCGGCGCAGCTGAGCCTCCCAGGCGTGTCGGTGGGTGTCGACGAAGCCGGGGCTGAGGATGGTGCCGGTGGCGTCGACGACCACGGCGTCGCCGGCGCTGAGGCCGGGGCCGACGGCGGTGATGGTGCTGCCCTCGACAAGGAGGTCGCCGCGGTCGATGACGCCGCGGTCGGGATCCATGGTGACGATAGTCGCGCCGGTGAACAGGATGCGCCGTTCATCCGCGGGGCGGCGCCAGAGCTGTTCGAGGACGGTCGCGCTGGTGGTGTCGTTGACGTTCATGAGGTGTCTTCTTCCGTACGTCGGAGCGGGGGATGGCGGGCTGCCGGGGGCGCCGGTGCTGCTCGGCTTCCAGCCTTGGTCGCCCCGGCTACGGCAACCAGGCCGCCGTTCCCCAGGTGTCGCGCACCCAGGATCAGGACGTGTACGGGCAGCGCGGTCCTGGAGCCGGTCGTCTGTGGGCTGCCCGGGGGCCGGGCCGCTGTGTTTGCCACACGGCGTCTGCCGACCGGCGGGTCAGCTCAGCTTCATGACGTAGCCCGCGTGGTGCAGTTCGTTGCCCTTGAACTCTCCGTAGGCCCAGAAGCCGAGGTCGTCCAGGTAGTCGATGCGGTCGCCGTCGATCCAGAACCGGCCCTGGTAGGCGTGCGGGCGGCCACCCCGGGTCTCGTCGTAGCGGCCGTCGGCGGTGAGCCCCTGGTGCAGGAAGTCCTTCCGGTCGATCCAGACGCCGACCTGCGGGCTGCCGGTCAGGTCCGGTGCGGCCGGGATGCCCGCCTCGGGGGCGGTGGCCCTGCCGGGGGCGTCGGTGCCCGCCCACAGGACGGGTCGGCCGGCTGCGACCAGCGCGCGAACCTGCTCCGGCCGGGAAAGGAGGGTGGCCACTGCGCTCGGCACATCGGTGGCGAGTTCGTCGGGCACCACGAGGAAGTCGGTGGTGTTGCCCGGAGTCAGCGTCGCGACGTAATCCGAGCGGCGGCCGCGTCCGCCGGCCAGCGCGACCGTGTCCACGACGGCGGGGACGATGGTCATGCCCGTGCAGTCGACGACGATGGCGTTGTCGTCCTCCGCCGCGGTGACGATTCCGGGGCCGACGCCCACGATCAGGGAACCGACGAACAGGATGTCGGCACCGGTCACGGTTCCGATCAGCGGGTCCATAGTCACGATCCGGGCGTTGGTGAACAGGACGGGACGCCCACCGTCGTTCGAGACGATCTCGTCGAGGGCCTCCGTGTTCCAGCTCACGGTGTCGGTGATGGTCATGGTGCTCCTCAGAAAACTTCGGCTCATCGGTCTGCCCGGCGCACCAGGCAGGCACCGGCACAGGTGGGAGGCAACTGCTCGGCAGTTGCCGCAGCTGCGTGGGCACAGCCTGTTTGTTGCGCTATACGGACTGGGCCGTGGGCAGGATGGTCAGCTCGCTGATGTTGACGTGTCGGGGAAGGGAGGCAATGAAGGCAACGGTCTCCGCGATGTCGGTGCTGCGCAGGCACTCGATGTCGTGGAGCAGGCCGGCCATCAGGGCGCTGGCGTCGGGGTCGGTGACGTGGTCGGGTAGTTCGGTGTCGACCATGCCGGGCTCGATGGCGCTCACCCGCACGTTCTTGCGGCCCAGTTCGACCCGGATGAGACGGGTGAGGTGGCTGATGTACGCCTTGGTGCCCGAGTAGATCGAGAACTTCTCCAGGATGCGGGTCGCCGCGATGGAGGAGGTGTTGATCAGGTCGGCGGGCTTTCCATGCTCGGCGGCGGCGGTCAGGTTCGGGAGGAAGGCAGCGATCACATTCATCACCCCCGTGACGTTGAGATCGATCTGCCGCTGCCAGTCGTCGACCTTGAGCTCGTCGATGGCGGAGATCAACTGGACGCCCGCGTTGTTGAACACCAGGTCCGCCGGTCCCAGCGTGTCCGCCACCTGGTCGGCGGCTGTGCGGACGGCTGCCCGGTCGGTGACATCGACGGACAGGGGTATGGCCTCTCCGCCGGCCGCGGTGATGTCGGCGGCGAGGGAGGCGAGCTTTTCCTGGCGGCGTGCGATGACGGCGACAGCGGCTCCGAGTTCGGCGAGTCGGCGGGCGGTGGCCGCCCCTATGCCGCTGGAGGCTCCGGTGACCACGGCCACGCGGCCGTCGAGCGGCCGGCCGGTCAGCAGGTGCGTCATGATCAGGGTTCCTTCCTGTTTCTCGGGGGGATCGGTCGGGGCGGTCAGGCGGCGTCGTCGCAGGCGGTGGCGGCGGACTTGTCCTGCCAGGCCGCGAGGTCGTCCTGAAGGCTTCGGATCTTGACCAGCTGGCGTTCGATCGCGTCGCGCCCCAGGGCCAGGTGCCCAGGCAGCTTGTCCTGGCAGGTCACCTCATAGATCAGTGCGGCGCCCTTGACCGGGTCGCCTAGCTGGGTGTGGTTGACGGTGCCGGCCCAGTCGAGGGTGGTGTGGGCGGGTGTGCCGTCGTAGGCGTCGATCCGCCCGGCGGCGACTGACAGGGAGCTGGCGTCGAGGAAGTCGGTGCGGAAGACGCCGGGCTCCACGATCATGCTCTGAATCCCGAACGGCTCCAGTTCCACCGCGAGCGCCTCGCTGATACCGGCCACGGCGAACTTCGACGCGCTGTACATGCTCACCCCGGGCTCGCCCTCGAAGCCGGAACGGGAGCCGATGTTCACGACCTTTCCGGCTCTGGCCGCCCTCATTGCGGGCAGGATCGCGCGGGTGACATTGATCAGCCCGAAGACGTTGAGATCGAACAGGGACCGCGCCTCGGAGTCGGTGATCTCCTCCAGCGCGCCGAGCAGGCCACGACCGGCGTTGTTGACGAGGACGTCGATCGTGCCGAAGCGCTCCACGGCCGTCTCGACGGCGGCGGTGATGTCCTCGCTGCGGGTGACGTCGAGGGCGACACCGAGGACTCGGTCGTGCCGGCGCAGCTCGTCCGGCAGCTTGCGCGGGTCACGGGCAGCGACCACGACGTTGTCGCCGCCGTTCAGTGCCGCCCGCGTGATCTCCAGTCCCAGCCCGCGGGATCCGCCGGTGATGAACCACGTTGCCATGAGATGTCTCCATACCGTTTACTTCGCCCGGCCACCCCTTGTGGTGGCGGGCTCTGACATTCACTGAACCAGCTCTGAGCAGGCAAAAGAGGCCTCAAAAGGGCCCGCCTGATCGGGGGACAAAATGGGCCACCCAGCCGCCGCCGAATCCTCAGTGAACGCGCATACCCTGGATGTATGGACCGTGAGCACCCCACCGGCGCACCCATGGCGGAATTCCTCCGCTCCGCCCGCACCCGCCTCACCCCGCGGGAAGCCGGGCTCGAGGACCCGGGCCTGGGCCGACGCCGGGTATCCGGACTGCGCCGGGAGGAACTCGCCCGGCTGGCCGGGGTGAGCGTGGACTACTACACCCGCCTCGAACAGGGCCGCAGCCGCAGCGCCTCCACAGAGGTCCTCGACGCGCTCGCCACCGCCCTCCAGTTGGACGACGCTGAGCGCAGCCATCTGCACACCCTCGCCCGGCCACGGCCCCGGCCAGCCCGCCGGCGCCCCCGTCCCCAGCGCGTCCACCCCGCTACCTGGGACCTGCTGGACACCCTCCAGCAGGCTGGCCGCCCCGGCTTCGTCCTCGGACGGCGCCTCGACGTGCTGGCCCACAACCCACTCGCCGGACGGCTGATCACCGACTTCCGCGCACTCCCCGCGGCCGAGCGGAACCAGGCCCGCTTCGTCTTCCTCGACCCGCACGCGCGCGAGCTGTACCGGGACTGGCCCCGCGTCGCCGCCGACACCGCCGCCATGCTCCGCCTCGACGCGGGCCGCCACCCGGACGACCCGGTCCTGAGCGCCTTGGTCGGTGACCTGTCCATACGCAGCGAGGAATTCCGCCGCTTCTGGTCGGACAACAAGGTCCACCGGCGCACGACCGGCACCAAGGACTACCACCACCCGCTCGTCGGCGACCTCACCGTCACCTACCAGGCCCTCACCCCCGCAGACGACCCCGACCAGATCCTCTTCGTCTACGGCACCGAACCCGGCAGCCCGTCCGAGACCTCCCTGCGCTTGCTGGCCCAATGGAACAGGCCGACAACCGACACCGGCAGCGCCGAGGCCCAGGAGGCCGGACAAGCCCGCGAGTAAGCCACGACCTCTGAAGCGACTCACCTGTTCGCGCGGGAGGCGCCTGTGGAGGGGGTATTCCCTCAGGTGTGGAAAGTGATCTTGCTGGGGAGCAAGTGATCAGTGGGTGAAGCGCCCACGTTCTTCGGGGGGAGAACCACACGTC